>JAGGAC010000062.1 GCA_017889635.1 Bacillota bacterium
CCTTGATATTACCAGAAACCTGCAGAAAACCTTCCGGCAGGCTGGTTCGATAACCGCCTCCGCCTATTGCATAGGTGTTAGCATCCAGGCCAAAATCGATATTTAAACTTGCTTCAGTCACAATAGCCAGTTGTGAGCCGCCTTCTTCAATCGTCCCTTGAAAATTGCTGAATTTTAGGAGCGAGATATCGGTAAGAGTTGAATCAAACGACGCGGAACCAACCGTTCTCTTCGCCCCAAGAATATCGATATTGGCAGTCAGCTCTTTGTCACCGCCATACGTAAAGGAAAACCTATTTACTTTGCACCCGTTAAACATCTCATAAGCCGTAATATCCGGATATTGTTGTTCCAATATCATTGACGGCTGACTATCCGTTACCTTAAAAACATGGGTGTAAGGGTCACTGGACCCAGTAGTTGTCGGGCTGCCAAACATCGCCGCCAGCCAAAAACCAATCCCAATCTGATCAATCGGCACCACTATACTGCCAGATACATCGATATTGCCGACCGCCGGTTGTTCTTTATCGCGGCGGCCACGAATAGTACTCGACTCAATCAGATTTTGCGTAACAGCGATTTTCGACTGATTAAACGGCATATTGTAGCCGGTAGGAGACGTCGGTGTCGCCCCATATGTGGTTTCATACCCAAACGCTAATTGCGAGTTATATCCTTTTGCTCTTGACATGTTGTAATCCCCCCTTAATATTCAATACTATAGCCGTTTACCGGCGTCACTTTTAATGTGATATCCATCCTACCGGGAAACCTTGGATAATAGGCTACCGGCTCAATGCTGTAATGCACTTCGCTGATCGGATTTTCTGCGCTCAACTCAGCCAACTCCAAATATATTAGTTGCCCAAGCGCGTCACACTCCGCCACTCCCGTATACTCTGTTATATTATCGGTTGTGGTGCTTGCCTCCTGAACAATCGCCCAACCAACAGTTAGTTTATAGCTATACTCCTCTAATTCCAGCCCTTCCGACTTTGCGCCTGGATAAAGGATAATCAGCGGACACTTCGAATCCGCCGGCGGATTTTTGCCGTTTATGCCGACATATATATTAGGCGTCTGACTATACTTTGTAGTGCAGTAAGTTTGTATCGCCGTACTTGCCTGCAAAGCATCCCGCCATTTACTAATAATGTCGCTCAATTTTAAGGTCGAAACCACGTCCTCATCCCCTTTCTAATGACATACTTGAATTTCTCACTGATTAGCTGCATAAGTTCCCAGCTCACAAATAGCACATTTACCTGAGCTATCAATAGTAACCCACCAGGCACAAGCCTCCTCCAAACATTCACCAAACGAAACTACCGAATTATCCGGTTTAATGCAAAGCAGTGGACAATACATGGTTTTTCACCTCCTAGTCATACTTTTAATAAAATAAATAAAGTTCTTTTACCCTTTGAAATTCCCTGACAAACAACTAGCAAACTCAAAAATAGCACCGTATAGCCGTAAAATTTACATAAATAGAGTGAGCGTTCTAACTTGAACGCTCACTCTATTTAAAACTTATTGATTTCCTTTCAATATGAATCTTTTTCAACAAAACTTTTATAAGGCTCGGGAAGTTTAGGTTGATCACCTGGATAAATAGATGTCGTCCTGTATTCCCATGCATTTGTAGGTGCTTTATCAGGTTTCCACTCATCTGGAAAAACTCTACTCCCGTCTAAAAGCATAGGCTCTGTTTCAGTCCAAGGCTTATTAAAAGGAGTTAGAAAAATACCATACACATGCATATGGCCAAATTTTCCATTTTCCCTCTTCCTTTATAAAGTCAGAGCCGTACTTCATCCATGCCCAGTGTGCCTTCAAGCCTTCTGGAGTCCTTAAGGTTTCATGTCCTGGACAGACCCATACTGCCTTTGCAGTCTGTAAATCATCTGCAACTTCTATAACAGGTGTAGTTAAGTTATGCATGGCCATAACCCCTCTATATTCCTCCCTAGAAGTCTTTTCATGAAATCCCAAGTAGCATCGCTTTAAACCTTCCTTTCCTTCATAAGCGCCCCACATCATTTCCACTTTTACGCCAGGTGTATTTAAAGCAAATAGCCCCAGGCATTGACTATATTTATGGGCAGTAAGCCAATGTGAATACTTGCCCATTATATTTTGTATTTCACTATTTGCTTCCACTCTTTCAATTCGTTGTTCTAATGAAAGTTCCATTTTTTTAAACTCTCCTTATAGTCAACTAGATTTTTCAGCTAAATAATATGAAACTATTGAACTATCATTAATAAAATCTTGCAGCTTAGTTTGTAATTCTTCACCCTCTGTATCAGTATCTACCGGAAATGTACAAGTTGTATCATTATTTTCGGAAATTACCAAAACGTTTTTATTTGTCGAATCATAGGTTACGGTATAGTTACTGTTAATCTCAAACGTAATATTTTTCAATATAAGATATTTAGTCACGTCCATCCTCCCCTTTTATAAATATTGTTCTGCTAACACATTACATAATTTACATTCTTCACAGTCCAAACACTCACATGTTAGCAATTTATCTGGGATATTTTTAGCCTGAACTTCTTTTTGGTGAGTAGTCGTTCCGCAATATAAAACAAGTGAATTAACACTAACGGTTTCATCTAGCTTTAAATAACTTTCAAATATGTCTAGCAGCATATTAAAAGGCATCCCTCGTCCAACTATCTTGTAAACATCAACATACTCATCTAATTGCGGTAACCATCTTGGAATAATAAAATTACCCTTAAAAAAGTTCTCCGGCTTATTAAGATGACAACTGAATGTTTCATCCCGGCATCCTTGCACCGTTAAAGCGCCGTCAAGAATCGTAAACGGACAGCCCATTAAACACGACTGGTTAACGATTCCTTTTACTTTTAGCCCAGCATCCTTCATTTGTTTTAAGAGACTCGGCATTCTTAACGCTTCACGCGGCGGATTAAATAGTTCAACCCCTAATTCCCCTTTCCAGAGAAGCATCTGCGGAATAGCAAACTGATAACTGTTGCAAGAAGTCTGAATCTCGATTTCCGGTATAGCTTGTTTTATAACCTGTGCAATATAAAAATGTGTTATCACCAGCGCTTCAACCTTGTATCGCTTCAAAAACGGAATAATTTGTTCTTCCGCGTTTTTCCTTAGCGCCTCGTTCGACTCGGCAAAAACAATAGGATTATAAAGAGCTACCCGTTTAAATCTACCATAAGATTTATCTAATAACTCTACAACATGATTATCCTCTTGTTTTAAAACCTGAGGACTTTCGATGTACTTATTTACATGTAAATTAATAACATTTAGGTTTGAAGGTAGCCCAAAATAGATATTGTCAATATTGGCTCCATACTTAGACAGAGTGCGGAGATAATCATCCACACTCACCATCCGGGTATGGGGAAAGGCAAATTTTCTCATTTAGAGCCCCTCCTTTAGGTTAAAGTTAAAACTTTATACCAACCGGCCCCACCAGCACCACTAGTATAAGTACTAGAAACGGCTGAGCCACCGGCAATATTAAAAGTTCCGGTGTTAGTTATTGAACTCCCCGCCAAAATGATAGAGCCTCCGCCGCCACCACCGGCAACATCTTGACTTCCATAACTGCCGCTTGCGCCGCTGCAGTTGATAGTGCCGGTAAATACAATAGTAGGAGCGATAATAATAACCGCACCGCCACCTGCTCCTCCAGAGTAAGAAACACTGCCGCCGCCACCAGCTCCAACACAAGGAATACCTTGACTAATCAAATACTTAACTGATTGAGATGAAGGCGTAGAACCTGAATTGCATACCTTACCGCTATATCCAGAACCTCCTGAAGCAGCAACAGCACCAGGATAGACTAAATAGGACGCACCACCTGCTCCTTCAGAATAAAAAGTTCCACTGCCACAATAGCTAACATATGCCCCCCCTGCGCCACCGGAACCACCGCCTGAACCTGCTGTTCCGGTTCCAGCACTACTCGCGCCACCTGCCGCTCCACAACCCGAGCCGTTAATTGTTCCTGCAATAGTTGCTGTTCCTGTACATCTAATAATTAAAAATTTACTGGACAACGTAACGGTATAACTAGACGGCAAAGTAAAATTGGTAAACCAATATTCTCCGCCCATTGTAGTGCTTGCCGATATACCGCAGGCCCCATCCGAAGCATCGCCAACGTTGTACAGCCAAGGTGCATAAGAATAATTTTTTGAATAGGTTGTTGTAATTGACAAATTACCGGAACCGTCAAAAGAACCACTGCCAGTAACCGCTCCAGTCAAAGCTATGGTTCTTGCTGTCGCCAATTTTGTGGCTGTTGCCGCATTACCGGAACAGGTCGTCGCAGTCGTCGCCGTCGTCGCCGTAGCCGCATTGCCGGTTATATCTACCGCCAAACTCGTCGGATTCGTCCCGGCTGTCACCCGACCTTTGGCATCAACGGTAACACTCCTATACGTTCCCGCAGTTACGCCGGAAGATGCCAGCGTCAAAGCGGCACTAGCCGCCGCCGCTCCGTCAACCGACATCGAGCCCGTAGCGTCCCCGGTAAAACTCAAGGTCCGGGCGGTCGCCCACTTCGTAGCCGTTGCCGCATTGCCGGTGCAAGTAGCGGCTGTTGTAGCCGAAGCCACCGTGCCGGATACAGCAATCGTTACCGCATCATTCGTAGCATCAGGAGTAAGCGCAATATTTGTCCCTGCCGTCAATGTCAAAGTGTCTGTTACCGAATCAGCCTGAATCGTTGTGCTTCCCACCACTACATTACTAAAAGCATTTTGATTCACCTGAGCCCCGGTTGCCACGCCGTCCAATTTTGTTTTATCACTGGCACTCATAAACCCCGCGGTTGACGTGGTCGCCGCCGAATGGGTGTGGCTGGCTGTCGCAAAGGCACTGGCTTCATTCCCATCCAATAAATCGGCATTCAAATTTGTATTCACTGTTCCATTTGATTTCGGGATATTCCCGCTGGCATTACCAACCGATAAACCAACCACCGTACCGGCATCGACGATTTGGTCTTCTTTCAACGCCCGAAAATTTTCGCGGATATCCGCCGGGCCTGCCGCGATATACTCATCATCCGCAGGCAGCGTGCTGTCATATGCCATATCAATCACCTCGCAAAATATTTAATAACCTTTAATCCGTAAATCTACCGTTCCCCCAATATCGTTACTGGAAGAGTCTTTAACCTTAATAGTTACACTGGATGTCGTCTTGGAAATAACCTGGGCGTATAAATCCTCGCCAACTGCCGTAGGAGTTACTACCGGAACAGCATAAAACGTCTGCCCGTATTTTACCGTAGACCCTCCGGCGGCTATAGCCGCCGTTAAACTTAAATCCGTGTCCGGCACATCCACAGAAATTGTAAAATGGTTAACCTCCGGCGTTTTTGTCGTATCTGTTGTAGCTAGAACTGCCCGGAAATCTAAATACCGGAAAGTGGCCTGCACCGAAGTAAAGTCCTGCCAGTCGGTAAACGTGCTGCCATCCTGGCTTGTTCTATACTGCAGCGTTGCCGAAGTACCTGACGACAACAGAAAGTTTGAAATAAAATACGCTGTTATATTTGCGGTAATAATCTGACCGATGTCTATTTGTTCACAGGTATAGGTGCCGCTAGGCAAATACCCGGCAAATAAGTCGCCATCAAAAGCAGCCTCGCAGGAAAGATTGGCAAGAGAAGTTCCAGCCGTATAATTACTTAAAATAGTTGCTGCAGTTCGAGGCGTAAGGCACAATTGGAGATTTCTTATTAAGCCGTTAAAGGTGTTAGACTTATCGCTATTCGCCCCAACAGTTAATTGATACCCGTCAAGTAAATCCGCTTTATATGCGAGACTCCCCTGCTCAACACCATTTAGATAGCCGTATGTTGTGCTGTCATCCCAATTTATCACCGCTTGATACCAGCCGTCTTCCAAATCGCTCCCTAGCGTCAAATAATGATAACTGTCGGCATTAAAAAAAGGCCCTATCAGTTGGCCCTCTTTAACAACCTGAACCACGTAATCGTTGTTACTATCCTTAAAAAAACTTAAACTATCTGTACCGGAACCACCGATATAAAATATCGTGTTAACCGTTCCTGAAATATGAACCGAAGTATCCACTTTGAACTCGATGGATATTTCACCAGCATCCGAGGATAAGAGTGTTGGCACTATACCACCCCCTATTCTAAAAACTATTTTGCTACTTTTTATCCCGTTTTTTACATTGGCACTAACACCGATACTAATTCAAAAGTTGTCTGCGCTGTAGTGCTATTGACATATCTAACCCGGACATATCTGGCAACAATGGTTTCCTCAATCAATTTCGCACTTGCCGCCGTTACCGATGCTGACGTCGTCGAATACCAAGTTGATGCGTCCTTCGATTGATCAATATACAAGGTTCCCGCCTGGTCGGAATACGCCCTGGCTCTGAATTTACTGTAGAGTCCGGTTGACCCTGTATCCCTTGACGTTCCTGTATAAGTTGCACTTGCCGCAAGGGCTGTCGAAGTGTCCGTATAAAAGGTCAGTTTATTAACACAGTAAGCTGTTGAAACTGATGACAAGTATCCGCCCGTACTATACATGGGAATTGCTTGAGAAATATTAGTATTTCCCCGCCCGCCGGTTACCTCTGCTGTAAGTTCCGTAATATCCTGAATCAAAACAGCGTCTACACACAGTTTAGTTGTAGACGCCGGAGCTGTTGAAAGGTTCTTGGCCCGGATACGGACATAGTATTCTTGCGTAGGATCTGGTATCAGCCGGTTTTTTAAATATCGCACCGCAACACCTGATACGCTGTCTACGTACCGACTCGAATAATATGTTTCATCAAGACACAGTTCTATTTCGGCTACAGAGTAAGAAGCGGATGTTAAAATTGTCGCCGAACTTGTTGAATTAACTGTTCCCGCATTGCAGGCAACATATTTGCCATACGTCGCCGTTGTTCCATCAAGCAGCCATTGAGCGTACATATCGCCAGCAGAATTAATCACTTCAAAATAAAATTCCTGATTAGCGATTCTTTGCGATAAATAATAAATAAACTGCGCCCGAAAAGGAATGGTAAATGGCGTATTAAAGGTAAGTATCGTTTCTGTGCTGGCGGTAGTACCTGTTGCTAGCGTTAAAACACTGCTGGCAACACTTACCGTATGCCCGGAGCCAATTGTCGAAGACCAGTTTGACGAATCCAAAGCAGTCCCCGAAAAGTCCTCTCTAACCGGAGTCTGCACCGAATTAATTAAAATACTGCCCCCGTGTCCCATTACCGGTTCATAAGCATCTTCCACTTTATTGTAGTATTGAGGAATAAGCTTACTTCCGGCATCCTTAATCATTTCTTGCGTATTATAAGACATAACATTAACCCCCTCCTAAATATCAATAGTAAAGGAAACCCCATTCTCGAAATACAAAGCTTGTGAATCACCGTCGGTTACGAAAGTTTCCGTTCCCGTAAAAGTAACCGGGATTTGTTGTATCTTCAGCACTGTAGCTCCGCCAATCTCACTATATTTTATTGTTGTATAATCACTAAATTTGCCGCCAAAATTACTAAACTTATACTGCGACGTGCCAAACTCCGTGTTATCATGGGTCCCGCTCTGAAGCGCTAGTTCATCAAAAGATTCAATTATATTCCTTGTCGGTAAATCGGTTACGATCACGCTGCCGCTGGTGGCCGAAGAACAATAAAACCCGCTTTTATTAATTGCTTTGATATAGTACTGGTACGTCCGTTCAGTATCAACAATATATTTATAACTTGTTGTCGTCTGTCCGGTTACCACCAAGGAACCGGCACTAAAACTGGCGCCTTCCCGTATTTCGTAACTTACCACATCAGACTCTGTCGCTTTATCCCAGTACAATTCCACATACTCGCCGTTCTGGTACACCCGGAAATTCGAAACTGCCGTCGGTTCTACCGTACAATACAGCGTCGCCGTAGCTTCATCAGAATAAAACTCGGCTACATTCATCGCTTTTATCAGTACTTTTACCGACCCGCTTGCGCTCAAAGTGTAGGTACAGCTAATTTCTTGGGTAGTTGTGATTTGCGTGGCCTCCTCCCATGAGGAACCCACCCGCACATCATAGTAGGCCAGATCACTTTCCAGGATGCCGGTCCAGGATATATCAAGCTCCGCTTTATCTGTGGAAGCCTGGGACAAAACTATGTCGGTTACCGGATCGGGATTGAGATCAAATATGGCGCTGACCTCCGCCGGATACTGACTTTCATTGCCAGCCAATGTGACCGCTTTAATTAAAAACGTAAGTTTAGTCTCTGTGCTTATCGTGGTTTCAAAAGTCGTACCGGTCACCCTGCTGCCCAAAACAGTCGCCTTTTCCCAGGCTGTGCCAAGTTTGATAATATAGTATGACACATCAAGCTCGGTCGGAGTATCCCACTTCAAAATAACTTTGGTCCGATCGGTCGTGGACTGGCTGACAGCAAACCCGGTAACATCCGCCGCCGCTATTGTCACCGTAATGCTGCAGCTTGCGGCTTTGGAATAATACCCGGCTGTGGTTATCGACTGCACAGCAAACGTATACGTCGTATTTTCACTTGCCTCATAGCTGTAGGTAAGCTCCTTGGTGACATAGCTGCTGTCACCTGCCGTAACTTTATACCCGGCAATATCGTCCCCGCTTACCGCGTCCCAGGTTACAATAACGATGCTTTTATCTTTTGTGCTTTGAGCAGCGGCAAGGTTGGTAACAGTATCCGGCTTTAACACTACTTGCAGCGCCGCTTCAGCCGCCGAAGTGCTGTAGTATCCGCCCGCATTTACTGCCTTAATAAAGAAATACGTGTAGCCTTCTGAGGTCAATTGATAACTAAAACTGGTCGCTTTCAGCTGACTGGCAATAACCGTTGCCGAATCCCAATCATCATCGGTCCCCATTCGGATTTCGTAATGCGACAGACTGGTATCAGTAATCGCTGTCCAGGTCATATCCATATAACTGCGGTCCGATGATCGCTGACTAATCGTAAAATCCTGTACATCACCCGGCTCTACCGTAACCTTTATGGTTACCGTTGCCGCCGTATCGGACTCATTACCAGAGTTATCGACCGCCGTAATAGAAAAAGTATAGGCTCGGCTTTCCGTAGCTTGATAGGTATAAGTCGTAATCTGCGCCAGATTCTCCACAATTGTCGTACCTTCCCTGATTCGGTACCCGGCTAAGTCAATATCATCAACAGCTGACCATGATAAACCTACCTTTGTCGAATCCGTAGCATCAACCGCAGCCGTCACACTGGTCACATCCGAAGGCGGAAGGTCTTTGCCGGTAACATAGATAGAAGCCTCCACTCCGTCGGATACAATGCCAAGATCATTAATGGTACAAACCTTCACCAAATAAGTGGTTTCGGTTTTTACGCCGTCTATTGAAGTACTCCTTGTCGTTATTCCGCTGCACACTAAAGTCCAAGTCGAACCAGCGTCTATGCTATACAACACTTTATAGCCGCTGATCACAGTTGTAGTCGTGCGCGGGATAATCCAGGCAATATTGAGATCAGAAATCATTGTACCGTCTTTTTGCCGGTAAGTTTCCTCGGCAACGCTTACACTGCTGACCTCAACCATTGTATCCAGTTCGCTGTAGTTGATTTCCGGTACATCTGTTGCCTCGGTATATACCTCCTCAATATATTCCAGGCAGGTAATCTTGCGTTTTAGGTCCTGATCCCGACTGATGTTTAGAACCCGAAACGGTTTAAGCACCTTGCTTGTTTTACCGAAACTGTACAAATCCCATTTGATAGGCACAGTTGCTAATGTACTTGTAAGGGTAATGGTATCGGTAGTGGTTTCCTCCGTTACCCCTTCTACAACAACAGTAACAATACTTTGAACTTCATCAATCGTAGTCGCCGCCGTATTGGTTATCTGAAGTGCTATAACATAGGAAGTATCCGGTTCGAGCATTACTGCGCGATCCAATTGCAGTGTCGTAGCCGTTGCCGCAAGCAGCCGTCCGGAGAATCCCCACTGCGGCACATCATGCGCCAAGAGAACCACCGTAGCCGGTACTTTGCTTCCCGGTAGGCCTGGTCAACGGTAGTAATACCATCCATCGTAATCTGGGTGATGTTCGGTTCGCTTGCCTCATCATAATTGTCGGCATAAACAGTGATGAATTCCCGCTCATAGGCTTTGTCTTTATTAGGAAAGGAAACCTCGATTGCGTTGGCCCGATCTTTCAGGCTGACAAAGGTTTCCTTAAATTTATCGGTTATTATATTGCCAACCGTGAACATCTGCACCGGGTCACCGGGCGCATCACAGACGCAGCCGAACTTGGTACCCCGCATAATTACCTTGCCCCGGCCGACTCCTTCCGGCTTTTGCAGCGAAGTCCAAAGATCATTCGCCGTATCAAAGATATAGTTGAAGGTGAGGCTATAGTCATCGCAAAACGCCGCCCAGCTGACAAAATCCTGATACAACGCCATTGAGGCCGAGGCCCCTTGGACAAGATACTGCGCTGCACCGGTGTTAATATTGGTAATCTGCCTGCAGCGGTGAATAATATCATAGGCGGCCCAGGCCGGATTGGTCGCAGCTTGTTGTTCGTAAGCGCTTGTTTCGGCATTCCATACCCAAACCTTTTCCCGCGTCTGCAGCCAGGTAATCACCGGAGTACTCCCGCTCAGTTGACTGGTCGCCAGCGCCTTAATGCCGACAAGCACCTTGCCCGGACGGGCAAAATCGTCATACATGATGCTTGACAGCTGCGTCCAGTACACCTTGGTAGAGTACCGGGTACTGGTACCGCTTTTATAGGTGCATTTGGCTCTTACATCGTATTGCGCCGCTGTAAGATTATCCAGACGGTAAGTACGGAAAAAAGCCGTGTTTTTCGCCGCCGTAATGGTAGCGGTACTAAAATCAGTCCAACTCGTCGCGTCGACTATACGATACTGCATCACCACCGTAACTGACGCATTTCCCAGGCTGCTGTCATCATTGACATAATATAAACCGTAGGGAAACGACAGCGTAACCTCCAACCCTTGTACCGCATCGCCCTCAGTTTGCTCGGTATGCCAGGTGTCGTCATTGTCTAATTCATAGGCTAACGACTGATCGTCATAGGTGTCGTTAAAATTAGAAATAGCTGCTTGATCGTTGGTGCCTAAGAGGGTTTCAACCGTTACATCATTATAATAGGAAATGGGATTGTCATTGATGCGGATATCGCTGATACTGTCAATCGGCCCTTCACCGCCGCACAGCAGAATACTTAGGTACTGGTCCTCATCATCGCTGGACACATGCTGGGCCAGCACCTGCCCCGCTGTTCGCATAGTGCCATAAGTAACGGCCAAAGCATTACCCTGGCCGGTCTGCGATTCCGCATTGCTCCAGTTGTATGACGAGTCGACTTCTACCGTGTCTGCTTTAGCTGCCGGGAACCAATGGTTGAGTAAAGAGCCGCCAAGAGCGGTGATAGCTCCGGCAGCCATATGAGCCCAAAAACCAGCAGC
This sequence comes from Bacillota bacterium, assembly GCA_017889635.1. Taxonomy (GTDB): domain Bacteria; phylum Bacillota; class Negativicutes; order Sporomusales; family CTSoil-080; genus CTSoil-080. The sequence goes on from JAGGAC010000062.1 coordinate 11,527, forward strand.
CCCCCCAAATGTAGACGACCAACTCCCCGCCGTGGCTGCAGTTCCAGTTCCAGTCCCCCCCCAAGTAGCAGCCCAACCGCTCACATAGTATCCCAATGCCAGCGTCCCAATAGTCCTAAACCAGTCCCGGCCGCTTTTGCCGACAACCGGGCAGACGGCCAGCCAGTCGTCACTTTTCACTGACTGAGCTTTGTCATCCTCCACTACATTGCCGTTAATACTGACAATATAATCCTCCAGCCCCATAATATAAGGCTGCACATATTCATACGCCGTCTTGCCGGGAATGTATTCATTGGTATGAATTTCTTTTTCGCTGTAGTTAAACGGGTTTTTCAGGACAGTTATTGTGATCATTTCATCACCTCCGGTACATAAAATCCTTCAATGCGTTTCGCCCAGGCCGGATTGTCAACCCGATCAATATTAACCCCTACGCCCTTGCGGTTATGGATAAACCGCCCTTTGCCAATGTACACACCTGTATGGTCACAGTAGACAGCAAACCTGATAACAACAAGCGCCGGAACAGGGATTTTCCCTTCGCACCTGCGCCAAAATCGTTTCTGCTCCTTCACTTCACTGTCAATCAAACTGGCCTCTTCACAGGATATTTTATAGTCCGGCAGTTCCACCCCGTAGCGCCGGAAAACTTCTGAAGACAGGCCCCAACAATCCAGTCCCGCAGTCGGGTCCCGCCCGCCGTCAACAAACGGCACCCCGATGAGATCCGTAAATGTTAACTTCATACTAAGCATACAGCCCACCTTCCGGAATACTCGGTTCGCCGCCATAACGGGACGAATTGCCACGGTTACGACAGGATTGGAGAGTGCCGTCGCACTCCGCCATTGACCCGTTATACCCGCACTCAATTCCCTTGTACTGGTCACGCCAAGCGCAAAAACTCTTCAGTACCCGCCGGGCCGGAAAACGCCGTTGAATAGATATTTCACAGCCAAGATAAAAGGTAACCCACCTGCTGTCACAGGTAGTTGACTGCACAGTAAAAATTTCTTCTAGCTCCGGCGAGGTATTGTCCAGGTGCTGGGAATGGACCACCCTGAGGGTTACGGTTTGCCCCGTCAACCCGCTATTATCTTCTACATAGGCTTGAACCGATTGCGTGATGTTTGAAATTTGCAATGGTACGGACTGCGGCCGGCCTTTATTATCTTCGGTAATATCACCGAGTTTAAAGTTAAACGCCGTCCAGGTATAACCATTCCAGGTAATGTCCTCGTTATTGCGTACCAGCCGCAATGGCTCATCCAAATCAGGAATCTCAACTTCCACTAATAAAAGCCATACCCCATCACTGGAAAGCTGGCTTTTCTCAAGCATACCAGCCACAGATAAATTCAGCATATTATACCTCCTGGATTGTCAGCGTACCGGAGTAGTATCCCGGTCCCGCCAAATCGAAACTAATGTCCCCGCCCGTAAACCGGACAGAAAAGAGCTGACCGGAATACGAATCATTGTCAACAGTCGGATAATACCAATCAAAAGCCAAACTGCCGCCGTAAACCGTATTGCAGTAAAAATCACGCAATGTCACATAATCGGCGACCGGCAAAGCCGTCCATTTCAAAGTAAACGTCTGGATCGTCCGGGTAAACCTAGCCCGCGAAATAACCAGACCGTTTTCCATTTCAGACTGCAATGACGGGTCCTTGATTTTAGTGGTAAACGGATATACCGGCTGTTGAATATCTGGAAATTGGGCCATCTTTATCACCTCCTTTTTATTAAGTCCATTTAACAATAGTGGCAGCATCTCCAAAAGATGCTGCCACTATTGTTAACCTTAACCTTTATGCACTTTTTACTATCTTTAGCATATCATATTTACCCTTGGTTTTAGTGTCATCCTTATATCATTCCTTAGACCGAAACGCCTTAGGCGGATTTAAAGCCACCCCAACAACGCACCCGATAATGCCCACAAGAACTACTATGTTGATTGACATCTGGTAGAGCCCTGTCGCATGCAGAGCAAAAGCCCCTGCCGCCACACCAATGGTAGCGCCAAAACCACATAGCGCCATGGTTAGTCCCGCCACCTTGCCGGTAATATGCTCCGGATAGTTTTTCGCGATAAACGCGTTTACCTGCGGATTGACAATCGAAGCAAAGAACCCAAATATGATCAAGGCCAACAAAAGCACCGAATCATTTGTATATACACCGGAAAACTTAAGTGCGAAACAGCATAATGCACTTACCAATGCTCCTATCATCACCATCGGCTTAGCCCGGCCACCGAACACCTTTTCACCAATAATACCGCTCAGTATAGACCCGATCATATAGGCGATTTGAGCCAACAGCATAAATTTTCCTGCTCCCATAGGCCCAAAGCCGATACCAACCGGCGGCTCTACCGCCAAATAAGAAGGCGTCAGATCATTAAAGGCTTGAAATTCCCATGAATTTAAAAAGGCACAGGCGATTCCCGCCCAAGTAGCTGCCATCAGTAATGACCGTTTGAAATCAGCGCTGCTGCCAGCTTTAGAATCGGCCATCGCGGACATCGCCTGAAATGTAGTCGGTGCCTTTGGTCCAAAAACAATAACTAGGGTAAATATAAAGGCAACAACCATCGTCACACTCATCCAGGCTAAAGCCGCTTGCCAACTGCCTGTTGACTGAAGTGTTCCTGGAACAACCACAAACCCAAGAGCAATCCCCAGCGAAACCGAGAAACCCTGAACTCCGGTAACAATCCCCCGTTCAGACATGGGAAACCATTGAGCGGCTATTGAGACCGCCGAGGCCATAATTGGCCCGGTGCCACACCCAACCATCGCGCGAATAACAGTCATTCCGAAAACCGACTCCCCCACATAAGGTACCAAAACAGCCCCTAAGAACAGCAAAACTATTGCCACCAACCATACCCGGATAACCCCGAACCGGTCTATTAAAAAGCCACCTATAAGAGCCGATATCGCCATAAACAGGTTAAACGTACCCATTGTAATGCCTGCTACCTCACCCAGACTGAGCCCTGTAGCTTGAGCAATCACCCCAATTAACGGGGCGGGAGAAATCATTACCATTGCCGACCCTGCCGTCACAATGCAAAGCACTGCCAGAACAACCCACCTGAATCGCGGAAAAACACCAGATTGAATCATACTATTCTTCCTCCTTCAAATTATAATAGCAACAATGAAACTTGTTAAATTTCTACTCGTGGCACCATTAAATACTAAAGTTAAAAACATAGTTATAATTTGAACTTGTATGATAAAATTTTTTGGCTTTTCGTAATTACTGCTTTTCCCTGGGGCAGATATCCTTCATGCAAGTCGGCCAGCTCTTAGACGTCCATGGCGGCATGATACCCTTCATGCACGGCTTGCTTCACCTTGCGGGGACTTATGCAGTCACCGATAAAGAAATATTGTTTTGGAGCCGCCGCACATAAGCGGAAGGCTTCATCCGAATGAGCCCTCATACCGACAGCATAAACAACAGTATCTGCTGCAATAAATTCTTCCTGCCCATTCTTGTCAACAACGTTAATTCCGGCAGGCGTAATTCCGATACATTTTGTTTCCGTCCTCGCAGTTACCGTCCCTTCCATCATTCCAAGCACTGCGATTCGATGACTTTCAGTAGCGTCAGGCGACAATTTATCCATCATTTCTACCAGCGTAACCGATTTACCGAGAGCTGCCAGATGCAGTCCGGTCTCGCAGCCTACCAGGCCTCCGCCAATCATTATGACATTTTTCCCAATCTTTTCAGGTTCCTGATATACATCAAGCGCGTACATTACGTTTGGTCCGGAGATCCCCGGAATATTCGGCACAATAGGCTGAGAGCCTATCGCAACAATCAGCGCATCCGGATTTTCCCGTCCTACTAATTCAGCCGTTGCCTCCGTATTTAACCTGACATTGATATTAAGCTTGTTAACCCTGGTAATAAGCGAGTTCTTATATCGCCGCAAATCATCCTTGTAAGTATCATGATCCGTAAACTTTAGAAATCCGCCCAACGAATCAGTTTTCTCCAGCAAGGTGACCTTGTGGCCGCGTTCCGCCGCCGTAATCGCCGCGTACATTCCGCCAGGGCCTCCCCCCACAACCATAACCGTCTTCGAAGTCTTGGCCGGCGGTTCCAACTGCATGCGAAATTCCTTACTTGTTACCGGATTTACGGTACATTGGAAGGTATGCGGCGGCGTTATCTCCCCTTCCTCTTGCGGCATCGGACTAAAACAACCGCAGCGCAGACAGGGGGCAATTTCATCGGTACGTCCCGTAAGGGCCTTATTCGGAAATTCAGGGTCCGCCAGCGCCTGCCTGCCCAAAGCTACGAAATCGGCTTTTCCTTCGGCGATGATCTGCTCAGCCATCACCGGGTCATTAATACCGCCTACTACAGTTACCGGAGTACTAACAGCTTTTTTAATCGCCGCAGCCAAATGAACATTACAGCCGTGCGGATGATACATCGACGAAAAAGTCCGCGACTCCACATGCAAATGATAAATTCCAACCGATACATGAATGATATCGACTTTATGCTCAATCCTTTTGGCAAAGTCTACGACATCATCAATAGTTAAGCCGCCATCAACCAGTTCCTCGCCGCTAACCCGATATTCAATAAGAAAATCTTTGCCAACCGCTTGCCTGATTCTGTCAATAACCATTAGTGGGAAACGAGCGCGGTTCTCCCGGCTGCCACCGTACTTGTCCGTTCTTTTGTTTGTCAGCGGAGAAAGGAACTGGCCCAACAGCCAGCCATGTCCGCCATGAACCATACACATATTAAACCCGACAAGCTTTACATACTTAGCGGCCTTGGCAAAATTGTCGGCTACCTGATTCATCATCGTTTCATCCATTTCATCTATAACAATGCCGTCTTCCCGGACGTGACCTGTGGGACCAATCGGATTTCTGTGTCCGGGGATATTTTTCGGATGATTCGCTTCTCCGGCATGATTAATCTCAATTGAGGCAATTGCCCCATGTTCTCTGATTGCCATTGTTAATTCATAGAAAGCTCCCGAATGCCAATATTTAGGGTTTGGATCGGAAATAATATTAAAAGCATCGCCTGCCCGGCAGGCAAACTCGGTATCCACATCCACTTCACCAACCGTTATCTGAGCAAATCCCCCTCTTGCGCGGGCTGCATGAAAAGCAATACTTTGTTCCGACGGTCGGTTGTCCACCACACAGTTGTCACTTGTCAACGGCGACATCACAAGTCTGTTCTTGAAAATAACAGGGCCGATTTTTATAGGACTAAATAAGTTCGGGTATTCCTTCATAACATTTTCCTCCTAGTCATCTGAGTTTTCTAAATAATCTATTACCTTTCGTACTTATGGTAGCATGAACGATTTTCGTTGTGAAGTACGCACTTTATTGTAGGGTTATTTCATTTATGATATGACATTTCAACTTAGTAATTGCTTTTTATTGACCATCGCTTAACTCATTTAGCGCCAGTCTCAATATTTTCATCGCGATTGCTTTTATTGTATAGTACGTATATTATTGTAGGCTTATTTCATTTATGATATATTCTATACAGTAATATTTCTCAACATATAGGGGGAGTCGATATATGAACCCATATGATTATGCCTCCCATTGTTTTGGCGGCAAGTGGAAGCCGCTTATCCTTCGCGCAATATATATCGAAAAAACGGCTCGCTTCTGTACCTTTAAAAAAGTCCATTCAATTACTGAAAAAATGCTCAGCCAAGCGTTAAAAGACTTGGAAGCTGAAGGACTAATTACCCGCAAAGTCTATCCTGAAATTCCTATCCGCGTAGAATATCAATTGACCCCGGCCGGAGAATCACTAATTCATTTAATGGATGACATATACAGTTGGAGCCGAAAACAAATGCTTGCTCGAAATATCCCCATCGATGCTGAAGGAGAAAAATGGCACGGTTATCCCCCTGCCTCCACCTAACCCAATTAAAGCTATATAGCTAAAACAACCTTACCCCCATAAAAACATGGGAATAAGGTTGTTTTTTTGTCTTCGTAAACTCTGCCCGATTTAATATTTCTTCCAAAATAACGTATAGTATAATAAATTCACGGAAAGTGTCTATTGGAAATACCTTCCGTGGTAGTTGTACCAAAGGAATTGAGGAGGAAGAATTGTTACTTAGAATGAACGAAGGGAATTGATAATAATGAGCAAAAGAATTAAAGTGCAGGTATCCAAAACTGCACAATTGACTTGTGGAGCGCGCGCTTTATCATATTATTCAAAAGATAGATATTACAAAAGTGAAGATTATCTGGCTCCTATCTTTATGTCCCCATACTTTGTATTTATAGTAAAGCATTTCCCAAACTTCGCAAGCAAATTTGCTTCGAAAGGCGGAGGCTATGAATATCTTATTTCACGCACAAAATTAATTGATGAATTTGTTAAAAACCATTCCAGTAAATTCCAGCAGATATTAATATTAGGTGCTGGATTTGATTCTCGTGCAATCCGTTTTAATAATGAATTGAGTCATGCTACTATATTTGAACTCGATGCTCCAATAACCCAAAATGCTAAAATAAACAGGCTCAGAGGGAAAAAAATTAAATTACCTTCCAACCTAAAGTTTATCCCTGCTGATTTTACCGATGAATCCTTACCTCAAAAATTAGACGCGGTTGGGTTCAAAAAAGAAATGACTTCTCTTTATATTCTGGAAGGCTTAACATATTATCTTGATCAAGAAACCATTAATACTACCTTTAATCAAATAAGTGAATATTCCGGGAAAGATAGCATGATTGTCTTTGATTATATATACTCTTCAGTAATCAGACAAGAAACTACTCATAAAGCTGAGGAAAGAATCTATCAAGGTGCTGCAAAGATAGGTGAAAATTTGACTTTTGGAATTGAGAAGGGCCAAATAGAACAATTTTTATTAAAATACAAATTTGAATTAGTTGATGAATTTGATTCCAATAGATTAGGAGAAAAATACTTTAGGAATGAAAAAGGAGAAATATTTGCTCCAGTAATTGGAATACACAGTATTGTTATAGCGAGAAAAATGTGACATACCCCGCAAAATATAAAGACGAGCCTGTTCAAATATTGTCTAATTAGTAACCATGGCCTATTTGCTTAAATATATATTTCAACCCCCGCAACTGTTCTTGCGTAAAATGCTTATAAAAACCTTCATACCGAAGAAGTCCGCAGGTATAGTGCCGAACTTCTGCTTCACTTCTTCCATAATAAATTTCTTGCAATAAAGCCAGTGCCCCTTTCACCAAAAGCGACTCGCTTTCCGCAAAAAGAAAAACTCTGCCTTGTTCCTTTTTAACATAAATCCATGTCTTTGCCTGGCATTCCGGAACAAGGTACTCATCTGTCAAATACTCTGGGGGATAAGTTACTGCTTCCCCTGCACATTCTATAAGATATGTATACTGGCTAATCAAATCTGCTAGTTCTTTTAAATCTTGTAAAATGTCCTCTTCGACTCCCTGCATCGTCATTATTACTATTCCTCTCGAAAACTTTGATAATCTCTACCATGGCTTCCACTAATTTATCTATCTCTTGTCTCGTATTATAAATAGCAGGTGATATTCTAGTCACTTTGTTAAAGCCTAAAGCATTAATATACGGTTGAGCACAATGATACCCACTTCTGGCGGCAATTCCAAACAAATCCAGAAAACGGCAAAAATCATAGGCCGAAATTCCCGCAATCTCAAATGCTAATGCCCCTTTTCGTTCCGCCGCCTTTCCAAGTATCTGCACCTGACCGACAGCTTTTAATTTTTCTTCCAAATATACCATCAACGCCTGTTCATAGATAACCAAATCGCTTTTAGAAACAGCTTCCCAGTAATCAATTGCCGCGCCTAATCCAATCGCCCCCGCATAATTTGGTGTCCCCGGCTCAAATCTTTCGACAGTATCATAAAGCTTTTTACTCTCCAGAGAAACCTCATACACCGTTCCCCCGCCAAAAAAAACTGGTTTTAACTGTCGCAGCCAGTTTTCTTTCATATATAATACCCCAATTCCAGTAGGTCCCCCCAGCTTATGCCCAGAAAAGCAATAAAAGTCACAATCCAACTGTTCCATATCTGTATCACAATGAACAATTCCTTGAGCGCCATCTATCAAAATAACCGCATTGCTGTACTCTCGGATATATGAAATTATTTCTTTTATAGGATTCTCAATCCCCGTCACATTAGAAAGTTGCGTCAATGCCACTATTTTTGTATTTATATTAACTGACTTTTGCAAACTGTCCATATCCAAACAGCCGTTTTTTTCAATATTAATATATTTTAAAGTACAACCTGTCACTTTTGAAATATGCTGCCATATTAATATATTGGCATGGTGCTCCATCTCGGTAATTAAAATCTCGTCTTCCGATTGCAGCCCAAATTCAGCCAGCATATAAGCAACCATATTAATAGCAGCTGTCGTTCCGGAAGTAAAAACAATTTGCTGACTATCTTTAACACATATAAATTTTGCAACTTTCTCTCGTGCCTTTTCATATGCGGCAGTAGACATTTCACTTAATAAATGTCCCCCTCTGTGCACATTGCTATTCTGCATCAGGTAATGGCTTTCTAAAGTTTCCATAACTACAGATGGCATTTGCAAAGTAGCCGCATTATCCAAATAGATAAGCGGCTTACCATGCACCTGCGTCTTAAGTATAGGAAAGTCATTCCGAAGTTTTCCGATATCCAACACTTCTAGACTCCTACCCTTTTACATAAAGCTTTTCATATACTAGTTCGGTTAATTGATTGAACGATTCGATTTGAACGGACTCTTCTGCCGTAATTGCAATTTTAAATTCCTGATTTACCGCCAAAATGAACAAAACCTTCTTATTCATTGCACTCGTTGCTCCGCCGCACTTAGACGCAGCTTCTGCTGCATCTAAAGCTCCCTTGGGCAGCTTCGAGACCTTTTCTACACTGATTTGACAAATCTCATAAAAGTTATCGGTTTTTATTTCACTACTTTCCAATAAAAACTTAGAACACATATAAGCATGGAAAATTTCCTGAAATTCTTTTAAGCTAAGCTTTTTCTTCGCAAAAACATAATCCACAAACCAAGCCGCTTTTTTCTTGCCGCCGATAATTCTATTTTTAATATTTTGCCGCATATATCAGGCTATAACAACATCCATCTTCAGAACTTTACCAAGCATTTTTATATCAGCAATATGATCGCCGAACACCATCGGCATATGTAACCCAAACTCGGCCTGTTTATGGAAATAATCATATTTATCCGCTACCTCAAAATAAAGACCTTCACTGCATCCGGTTGCATTATAGCCAAAGCCCCCAATACAAGTACCCTTTGCCACTAAAATCTTATTGCATTGCGGATTAAATCGCATAAGCGTAATATCTTCGCCCTTAAACTGATTAAAATCAATCCGCATAGTAGCACCCCATCCACTATGGGTAAAGGGACGTAAGGCATAAGTACTGGCCTTTTCATTAAAGCCATGCATTAATCTATTCGGAGTCGCATGCCCGGTATAATAAATATTAGGAGTTTTATCCATTTCCGGGATATACGAGATCCCAACAAATTCACCTTCCACTTTTCCCTCATGATACACGCAAGGTTGTGTATTCCCCTGATAAGGCGCCTTACCTGCAATATTCGCAAGCGTAGCAATAGACAGCACGCCAATCAAATCATATTCACAGGCAGATGGGATTCCTTGTTCATTTAATAAAGAGTGGGTAAAACAAAATGTAAACTGTTCCTGATTCATTCTTCTCGTTGCACAGACATCCGGACACGGTGCGGTAAATGCATTACACTGGAAATGGGCCATTAGTTTTTTGGCAAGTACAGTTGCTTTTACCGAATTAACAATATACTCTCGCTTTACATCGGTTTCTAAAGAATCTTTCATTACCGCATCAACAATTTCGTTTACTCCCACCATATCTGCATTCGTGAGATTATATACCGCCCTGCCTGGCAATGTATAATTATTGCTATTCTCGTTTTCATGCATCATGTCCAGAAACTCATGGACACTAAAATAATTAAATTTAACGCCTAATCGTTTAGCTGCTTCATCATTGCTTAATAATGCATCCTGCCCGCCTAATGAATACTGTGAATTATTACGCGTCGTTGCCAAAATCCTTGTATTTCTTAGCGCTTTTCTTGTCCGAAGCGCCCGTAGCAACCGAATCCCGTCCGGTACATCCAAAAACGCATAAGACTCAAACCCTCTTGCCGAAAGCGCAGCATTCAATATCGTAGAAGCAAACATACCTTCACAAGCAACCGGAACATGAAACCGCATACCGAATTCTTTTGCAAAACCTTCACAGCGCATCCCTGTAAAAATATAAATATCCGTTTCTTGCATATGCTCTGTTAACTTGTTAACTTCATTCTCTTCTACAAAAAACTCGTCTGACATTGTAATATAAATCGGCTTCATGATATTTATACCAGGAACATTCCCAAACGCTCCGCCAATCCCCTTTGACCAGGCTTTAAAAATTTCGGCCTGATTCATTTGATCAAACTCTTTTGTTAGCGCTTCAGGCGGGCCAAAACGACAAGGACCTTCATATGCATATTCATGGATCAATGCCACATAAACAAGCTGTACATTTAATTTTATATCGACGCTCTTAACTATACCTTCCATCTTCTATTCCCCCAATTGTTTAACTGCATCCAATAGTCTTACTATTAATACAATTATAGCAACCTATTTCGGAGGTTAGAAATGATCATCTTGTATGTATTAATACAGATATTGTATAGTCTCTAAATTTACTCATTAAAAGGAACCATTGAATTAACAAATATCGGAATAGTAGGATTTAAATTTTCCTTTTTCCAAGCCGCGATTAACGACAAGGTCCCTATATCCCGCGGCAATTCAAAATGCCTAAAATTCTTTCCGAATATCTCTCTAACACTCGAATCCAATAGAGCTACCCCTTTACCTGCACGAACATTTAAAAATAACGATTCCATATTGGGGAGAAACATAATTTCATTACACTCTAATCCTAGTCTGGTAAAAATATTTTTCAATTCCTCTTCCCGTCCTGGTGAATCATAAGAAGCTGGCAAAAGAAAACAGACATTTGAAAAATCATTAACATTCAATTTTTCTTTTGAAAAAAGCGGATGTCTGTCCGAAAAAATAAACAACGCCTTCAATTGTCCATAATCTTCGATAACCGCATCAGTTAAATACTTTTCTTCAAAGTTTAATGTAAAAATGATATCTAAATCGCCACTATCTAAACGCTTTCGCAGTTCGCCAAATGAGCGCTTTTCAATTTCAATTTTTATATTGGGGTAATAACAATTCATTTTATCTATTGCCGTCATAATCAATTTTTCTACATCCATTATTTCTAAAAATCCCAGACGCACCGAACCCGTAGTCCCCTTTGCAACCTCTTTGGCCTCCTGTAAACCTCTCTCCAGAAGTTCCACCATCCTGCTGCACTTTTCTAACATAACAGCGCCTTCCGGTGTTAGTCGAAGTTCCTTTTTTCGCCTCACAAAAAGTTGAATTCCCCACTCTTCCTCTAACCACCCAATCTGGCGACTTATCGTCGGTTGTGTCGTATAGTTTTCTTCTGCTGTTTTTGTAAAGTTCATATTTTTAGCGGCCGCTAAAAATATTTTTACCTGTTCCAATGTCATGGATATTCTTCCTCCCAAGGATATAATCTGGATTATGTGCTATCTATAATATAAACTGAAAAAGCAAGTAAGTATAATTCCTATCTTTTATGAACATCCATAACTTCTTTCTATTTCCATTAAAATTCAGGAGCCTGTACCCCAGGCTTTTTCATGTTGCCAAAAATCAAGCCATTGTTCACCGTTAGATATGATTTAACATAAGATATAGCATAATATCTTGCCTATTAGTATAGGAAACTCTCCTAAAAAGAAGGTGAAATAGTGTCAAACGATGATATCTTGATAGACCACGCTATACTGCGCCCCAATTTCAAAATCATTTCCAGTGCCAAAGAACCTGTATATATATCAGATATAACCTTATCAAACTCTGCCAGTAAAGGCTTGTTCTATACCTTGTCAACACCTGCGCTCAATACTCTTGCCAAAGGCTACCTGGCCTTACAACTCACAAACCCCTCCACCTCAACAAAAAACGTCTATTTAATGCAAGCTTCCGGGTATACAACTGCCCTAAGTTCATCAAGTTCTAACTATATCCAAGCCGACATTTATGCCAATGCTTCCCTAAACTCAACGGCCACCAGCCTAACAACCCATAATACGAACTTTGGATCTTCCAACACCAGCGAATGTACCGCCGGTTATCTAGTCAAAAGTACTACTCCATTGTCAGGCTCACCAACATCTATTGCAACTCTCATTCAAAATACAGGAGCATCAATAATCATTAATCTTGGCGGCTCGTATATTGTCCCGCCGGGTTACAATTTTACAATTGTGATATTCAATAACACAAGCAATCAAAGTACAACAGCCCTCGGTTTACTATGGTTAGAGCTGTAATCTTTCTTGCCTCTTTGGTATCCAAAAATATTTTACGGAGGAAATACGATGACAACTGCGCTTACTGTCATGGGCGATGTACGTTCGACAATACTCACCCCACTACTCGGATGGAAATTCGAATACAATATCAACCCATTAATCGTTAGCACAACAACCTCCAATGGTGGTTCCGTAGACTGGGCAGATAGCACTGCCGTTCTGTCAACCACCACTGCAACAACTAGTTCTTCAGCCCAAATAACATCCATTAGAAACCTTGCGGCAATTTCCGGCCTTGGGGTTGTGGTACGATTCACCGCCGCCTTTACCGCCGGCCAGGCTGGCACCACTCAACTTATCGGCTTAGGCGATGCTTATAACGGCTTTTTCTTCGGCTATAATGGCACAGATTGGGGCATTCTCCAAAGACAAAACAACTCAGATACCTGGACAGCAAAAGCAGACTGGAGTCAATCAGTCGAGGGACAAAATTTTGCCGATACAATTGTTCCGACAACACTAAATGCATATCAGATCACTTTTCCTGCCAGCCGCGTCGGCCTAATAAGTTTCTATATCCAAGATCCAGTCGGAGGAACGTGGATTCTTGTTCACACTATCGAGGATGCCAATAGCGATCTATACCCCGCTATTTATCACGTCAACTTGCCGTTAATCGCCCAGGTTGCTAATTTATCGACTACCAGTGCAATTTCCCTTTATACATCTTCCGCTAGCGCGTTTACCGAAGGAACAGAATCAGAATATCTTCCCGAAATTCATGAACACGTATCCGCCAGTGTAATCGGTGTTACAACCGCCACTCCTATTTTAAGCGTCCAAAATGCAACCACCTTTGCCAGTGTAACGAACGGAAAAACCTGTACTCTAGAGAATTTTTCTGTCGCTGTTGAAAGTGGCTACCCTGTAAGTTTAAACTTTTTAAAAAATGCAACGTTAGATAGTCCTTCTTGGACTAGTGTAGCTGCCACGTCCAGCGTCGCCCAGTATGATACTTCATCAACAGTAGCTACTGGCGGAACCAACCTTTATTCTTTTATGTTCAGTAGCTCAGATTCTGCTTTCATCGAATTGGAGTCCATGCAATTTGTAATGACTCCAGGAGATATCATAACAATCTCTGCCGAACCACTGGCAACAACCAGTACTGATGTCTTTCTCACAGTAGGCTGGGAGGAATCTTAATCTTCCAGCACAAAATTATAAGTGAGTCTTACAGACTGTTAACTAGATAAAACATAACCTCGTTTACACCGATACAATAATGATACTTTTACCATTAACCTATATGATAAAATAGTATCATGAAAAATTTTCCAAAATCAAATATCTTTGTTGTTTTTAAGGCTTAGTTAAATGCTAAGTCCTTTTGTTTTGCTTGGGTAGATAAATATAAGGAGGATTTTTAAATGGTTTACTCAAGTTCGAATTCATTAACAGTTCCCCCCCATACCACGGTTACAATCAGCGAAACGACATATCTCTCTGAACTGATTATCAAACCGGGCGGCAATCTAGTGGCTCCTGATGGCTGCAGCCTAACCCTGACAGTCGACGGGGTAGAAACAGGGCAAAAACTTAAAACAACACTTGGGGTAGACAATGTATTCGTTCCCGGCATCTATCAAGGTTACATCGTGCTTACGGTTTCGGAGGCCAATCCGCAGACGTTTTCCACTCTGACATTCCCGTTTCGTGAGGCCCTCTATCTCGATGAGGACGGCATAGAAGAAGATCTATCCGTCCTTCAGGCTATCGTCGGCAAAACGCCGACTGCTTCTTCGCTGAAAGATTTCACAATCGCCTCGACAGGAGAAAACTTCAATGGCATCTTTGCAGCAGGAGGAAGCTACTCAATCGATAACGTCCAAATTAGGATGGACGGCAATGGACGCAGTGATTTTGTGGGCGAGGGCGCTGCCGTTATGGGCACAGGAACCGACACTACGTTAGTTCTGAACAACGTCGACATCGCTAACAAGGGAGCGGTCCGCACCGCGGTAATTGCTGCTGGTGGAAGCAATGTGATCGTCAAGAATTCCACCATCTATACTAAAAACGGAACGCTTCCTTCCGATTACACATCATTCGCCTATCCGGCCAATATGAGGACGGTACCCTGGATGCTGGGAATTGACGATTCCGGCAATGTTCGTGCCACCAATATACTAGACGCCAACACTAAAGCAGCCTATATTAATTCCAGCATTACATCTGACGGCTGGGGAGTTCTATCCACCGATTCCGGTTCCAATCAGACACTCACCGCGATCAACAGCAAGATTTCTATCACCTCAGGCAATGAGGGATACGGCACCTATGCCGATGGCAATCCCTACGAATATCTTTATGGCTGTGAAATCAACGTGGGCAGCTACGCGGTCATCAACAATGGCGGCTATGTCTATTTCGACGACAGCTCACCCGCGAACGTCGCGGCACTTAACACCAGCGTGCCCCTCGGTCTGACTGCCCAGGAGCTTCTTGCCAGTCCCCAGAAACCGACGATTATCAACTCGGACCGTTTCGGCGTAATGTGGCACAGTTCCGGCGGCACAGTAAATGTATCCGGCGGCACACAGATCAACACAGAGGAAACAACCTTCCTTGCCAAGACCTCCAAGGCCATCACCATCACCATCGACGGTTCCGCCGGTGCCCAGATTAACCCCCAGAACGGGATCATCCTGGATGTGATGGACGACGACGACCCCGGAGCGCCCAGCTATGCGTACGAAGTTAAAACGTATGTTGATCCGTATTATGGAACTACCAATACGCCTACGGCGGATTCGTCCTTTGATCTTACTTCTACGACCGACGCCGCGGCACTAAACCTCACTAACATCACCTTGACAGGCGACTGTTACAACTCGGTAGGCTGGACCCAGGCGGACACCACCAGCGTCGCCGAGCAAAACATGGTAGTTACACTCACCAACGCCAAGCTCACTGGCGTAATTTCGTCAACCGAAGCTCATCACCGAGTTGCCATTATCGGTCATTCGGAATATATGGAACTGGGTGAGGTTACCAATACCCCGCGGGCAGCAATCAATAACGGCGCCATCGTCGTTTTAGATTCCAGCTCCGAGTGGACGGTGACTGCCACCTCTTATCTTACCTCACTTACGGTTAGCTCTGGCGCAACGATCACCGCTCCCGATGGCTACACCGTCACCATGACAGTCGACGGCACCACCACATCAATCGTCGCCGGTACAACATATACCGGAGCAATCATAATGACGGTCAGCCAGGAGTAGAACCAGCATTCATATACACTTCTATAGCGTGAATTAAATATAATTTCGGGTTGTTATCTCCGGCCCTAAAAGGACGGAGTCTTACAGGCTATAACAAGATAAATAAAATCTACACCAGGCAAAAGAAGCGGCTCTACACATTGTAGTAGCCGCTTCTTTTTTTGATCAGATATAAGTTTCAAGTGTTATGCCTGTTATCTCCGCCCTGTTCTATTAATAATTTCCTGCTTCAACGTATATTGTGTCATCATCGCGTCATTTATAGAAAACAGTCCACTCATATCATCTTTCATTATACCGAAATTAGGATTAGACCAGGTGCTCACATGTAAAGAATCTAATTATAACTCTCGTTAAAGGATATCAGCTAATATATTCTGTCATTCTATTTACATAAATATCTGATGTTTAGGAGCCTATTATTAATGAAAGCAAATGTAAACAAATCCTTATTTCTAGATCAAGCCCTTCCTATTATTAACTTCGACCGTATATCTATTGCCGCTTATGCCGGTGTTTTATCAGTGGCCAGCTTTGGCAATACCGTTAATTTTTCGTGTTCCCGCTTACGTTGTAGAGTCTGGTCAAGTCTATTTATCTTCGGATGAATGGCGCGAAGTCGTGCAAAAGGTGCAGGATTCTAAGGACATAATGGTATATATTATACTCTAGGGTACAAATATATACATTCGATAATTTCCCCATATTGTTTCTAGTGGATCGCCAGCAACTGTTAATTCGCAAACTTTCTCGCAACCTATTATAGGGGTGTTTTCCGGTCGTTGCAACCAATAGTTGCGGCAAACGAAAAGCAGAATGTATAGTGCAACCACCACGTTTTTTCTATAATAAGAGCCAGAATATGACTTGCAGAAGTTCATGATCTACATCAGAAAAAAAGGAGCAATACCTGATGAATATTGAAATTGCCAACCGCTTAGTTAATTTACGAAAAAATAGCGGTCTGTCCCAAGAAGCCTTGGCCGAAAAGCTCGGCATCAGCCGCCAGGCTGTAAGTAAATGGGAACGAGCCGAAGCCTCACCAGATACCGACAATTTAATATTATTGGCAAAGATCTACAAAATATCACTCGATGAATTGCTGTCTTGCGAAGCAGATCCTACCACATCCAATGAATCGGCTACCAAT
>JAGGAC010000123.1 GCA_017889635.1 Bacillota bacterium
TTATAGAGTGGAAGACGTATTGATTAAACAAGGTATAGAGGTTAAAAAGTTTGTTAATACAGGAGCGTGGGTCTACTCCAACACATTATTGAGCTCTCTAGGGCTATATAATGAGGAGCACGCGTACCAGAAGCAGGCCAGGCCCTATCTTAATCATCATGTAGGCGGTGATGGGTTAAAATCAGTAGGAAGTACGTTATGGTGTGCCCAGCATGGTTATGACGGGATTATCCACTTATATCCTTTTGGCTGTATGCCTGAAATAGTAGCGCAATATGCACTCAAAAATATTGCGCAGGACTTTAATTTGCCTTTGCTGACATTAAGTGTCGATGAACACGCCAGTGATGTTGGTGTTCTCACGAGACTGGAGGCATTTGTTGACTGTATCAAGCGAAAGAAAAAATAGTGAAAAGCAAAACGGCAGCGCATTCCTCGTAAAGGAATATGCTGCCGTTTTCAATATAGTTACATATACCAAAATCAGGAGTGTCATTTGGAGATAGTTATCCATATTATGTAATAGCCGTGACTTTCTTACTTGTGGCAATTCTCAAAAAAGGAGATGAATATAGTGCCAAGAGATGAATGGGAATCTCCTGAAATTGAAGAATGGGATGCAGAAGAGAATGAAGAATCAGAATTCAATGATTATCGTCAATGCTTCCCGTTTGGTTGTTATCCAAGATCTTGTAATCCGCGCCGGTTTTGTTTTCCTCGTCAATGTTTTCCAAGACAGTGTTTCCCAAGGCAGTGTTATCCTCGTCGATAGGCGCGGAAAGAGACCAGTGTTTCACAAACTGGTCTCTTTCTTTGAAAGAAGTTAAGTCCTAATTATGCATTACTTCCGCCAGCGCAGCAGGTAGCTGGTCAAATGATGGTATAAGATCATCATTGTTAATCATTGACATATGTTAATAAATGACATACAATATAACACGAGTAACCAATGTACCACATTGGTTCTAAATGGTACAAAGCTTTGGGGGGGTATTTTTGCGAAATCGAATTATTATGGCCGCTGTCGAGGAGATTAATTTGCGGGGTTTTAAATTTACTATGAGTGATCTTGCCAAACGGCTTAGCATCAGCAAGTCATCGCTATATGAACAATTTTCTTCTAAAGACGAACTCATTATCGCTATTTTAGATACTGTTTTAAATGATTTTCGAGCGCAGGAGGAGAAAATATATGATTCTGATTTATCAATAGTTGAAAAACTTCAAGCTGTACTGACTATTACATCGCAAACTTTTGAACCCTTTCATAATCGGGTTTATGATGATCTTCGCGTAACGTATCCGGAAGAATGGGAAAGAGTTGCTGACTTTCGTAAGGACCGAATGAATCATTTAACTGCATTACTTCTTCAGGGGATGGAGGCTGGTTCTATTCGCCATGTACATGTTGGGGTCATTCAGCATATGCTCAATAGCACAGATTACAGCAGCTATCCTTTTCTTGCTGAAAACAACATGACTTATCCTGATGCGGTGGCGGCCATGCTGGACATCCTATTACATGGAATATTGACAAGAAAGTAATCCCATGAGCAGGTCCAATTTAACACTAGAAAATTTTCCATTTAAACTGCGTGGCATACACGCAGTTTAAAAACGTCTGCCAATACCAAATAACACAAAATTAGTACAATTAAGTACATCAATTTTCTAACCTGTATCGAACTGTGACTAAAGAGAGGAGATTTATAGGATGATTACAAAACCTGATACTATTTTTATGCGCGGGGCGACCTATATGTTACTACTAATTCTATCTGTCACGCTGCTCACCGGCTGCGGCGGCAATGCGGCTGCTTCTCCTGAGATGTGGGGCCGTGCGGAAGCCAAGGAAGTGGATATTAATTCAAAAATACCGGGCCGGGTTATCAATTTGTTAGTCAAAGAGGGAGATAGGGTTGAAAAAGGACAGCTTTTAGCCTGTATTGACAGTCGCGACATTGTCGCCCAGGTGAATCAGGCCCGCGCCAATGTTAAATCATTGGAAGCCCAAACTGCCCAGGCTTCCACCGTTACGGTTCTGCAGGATCAAACGGCCCGTGCCGCTTTGAACACCGCTTATGCCCAATTTGAAAAAGCCCAGTCGGATTTGGCTCTAGCGGAAAGTGATTATAATCGTTATAGTGAACTGGTAGCATCAGGCGCTATTTCGCGGCAATTATTTGATACTTACCGTACGAAATACCAGGTTTCTCAGGCTGCTTATACCCAGGCACAGGCCGGTGTAGCTTCAGCCGAAGCCGGATTGTTGCAAACCAATGTCAATATCGCCAATGAACAAGCGATGCGCAGTAAAGTAGTTCAAGGTCAGGCTAGCTTGGAGCAAGTGGAAGTCTCTTTAGACGAAACCGAAATACGGGCGCCTTTTGATGGAATTATAACCACCAAATATGTGGAAGAAGGCGCTATGGTATCCCAGGGCATGCCACTGGTAGCTATTCAGGACACTATGGATAACTGGGTCAATCTGAAAGTGAAGGAAACGGAACTCAGCCGTTATGCTATCAACCAGACTGTTGAATTGGAAGGCCGGGATAGTAAGCTCAAATTATCGGGAGTAATTGTCGATATCAGCAAAAAGCCTGAGTTTGCCACTTACCGGGCAACAAATGAACGCAGTGACAATGATATTATTACGTTCAATGTCAAAGTGCAGGTTAATTCCGAAAAAGTTCGTCCAGGCATGCGCTTCCGTTTTGTAACTGGTGATATAAAGTGAAGCTTGGCATGATCATCAAACGGGAATTTCGGAAACTATTTATTGATGATCGTATATCCGTCATTCTCATTTTGGGTATTCCAATTCTTTATGTTATTCTGTTTGGTATTTTATATCAGGAAAACTCAATAAAATATATACCTACCGTAGTCTATGACCAGGATCAGACACAGTTAAGCCGTACGGTCATTCAGGCGTTTGCCGATTCAGAAAAATTTGGAATAATGTCTTATGTAACGTCTCAGGAAGAAATGGAAGAATGTATACGCAAAAAAACGGCTCAAGTCAGCATCTGCATTCCGCCTGACTTTGGCAAAAATGTAAAAAAAGGACTGGCATCATCGGTAATGATTGAAGTAAATGGTAGTAATATACTATTTGCTAATTCCGCTATTGGTTCAGCCCAGGAGATAATTAGTGCAGTTTCTGCCGGGGTTGGGCAAAAATTAATTGAAGCCGGCGGCAAAATGCCGGATGAATCTTTAAAAAAGGTAGCGCCGCTTCGCATGGGGTTACGGGTACTTAACAACCCAACTTATGCATACACGAATTTTATTCTTGCCGGTATGGGAGCTAACGGGCTGCAAGTCGGCCTGATTTTGGTTGTTGGACCGCTTATTAACAAGGATTACCGGCGATTAGACGAATTGAAGGAAGTGGCAAGTTCGACTCTTTTGTTCGGAAAGTTATTGGTGTATTGGTTATGCGGGTCTATGGCTTTTGCTGTGTATACACTGCTTTCCATAGTTTGTTTTCATCTTCCCTGCCAGGGAGGCATTGCAAGTTTATTGTTAATTGCCGGTGCTTATGTTTTCGCTGTAGTAGCCATCGCTGTTTTTGTCGGAACAATTGCTCCGGATGAAGTTCAGGCTGCCGCACTGCCGCTGCTATATATTATGCCGGCCCTATTATTCAGCGGATATATCTGGCCGAAAATGTCGATGAATGCTTTTGGTCTGGGGTTTTCTCTGGTTGCACCGATTGCCTACATGGCTGATAACATTCGTGATCTGATGCTCAATGGGTATGCCCCTCATTTATGGCGTGATAGCCTTACTTTATACACAGCAGGCATTGTATTGTTTATGATATCCAGCGTTCTCTTCCGCTGGCGCCGCTCAAGAAGTTCACTAGAGCAGAGGTGATAGTATGACGGTTAAGAATATTGTCGCCCGAGAATTGCGGGTTATGTTTAGAAAAGAACCTTTACTGGCGATTATTATTTTAGCAATCGCATCAATTTATACAATGTTCATGGGAGAATTATACAAAGAAAACATTGTGAATTATGTTCCGTTGGTAATTTATGATCAGGATCAAACAGAGGTTAGCCGGGCATTAATTCAGGCGTTTGCCGATTCAGAGAAATATCAGGTAGTTGCTCAGGTATTATCTCAGGAAGCAATGGAAAGTTTGATGCGGGAAAAAAAAGCATATGCCGCACTTTCGATTCCGCCTGATTTTTCAAAAAATATAAAAAAGGGGATCGGGTCGGAGATTCTGCTGGAATTAAACGCAGCGAATATTGTATTTGCCAATACGATCATCAGTTCAGCTCAGGAAATAGGGGGTGCTTTTTCCGGTAAGATTGGCATGGACTTGGTCGAATCGTTTGGGCAAATGCCAAGTCAGGCGATAAGAAACGCCATACCGATTCAGTCCAGGATCAGGGTCGTAAACAACCCTACATTAAATTACTCCAGCTTTTTTATCCTGGGCGTTTTATTTACCGCATTTCAATCTTGTGTTTTAATGGCGGCTGGAATGGCGATGATGAATGAGTATGAGAATCTGGCCGAACTAAAAGAGGTAGCTCCGGTAAAAGTAGTATTTTCCAAGGTGCTTACCTACTGGATTTGCGGTCTTATTTCTTTTTTTAGCGGCGTCATCGTTGCAGTTGAAATCTATCAAGTTCCCTTTCGAGGCAGTATGGGGAGTTTGTTCCTGTTAGGTGGTTTATTTATTTTTGCCATAGCTTCAATGGCCAGTTTGTTCGCCGCATTCTGCCGCGACAAAGTTACGTTGGTTCAAATAGCCGTAGCCTATGCGGTACCGGCTTTTATGTTTTCGGGATATACCTGGCCACAACATGCCATGAATCTTTTTGGGAAGATCATATCCTACACCCTGCCTTTAACATATACTGCCGATAATTTACGGGATTTAGCTCTAGGCGGCTACGCCCCGAATTTGCCGGCAAGCCTGCTTATTTTACTGTTATTCGGACTGGTCATGTTTGGACTGTCTGTTATGGTTTATGCCCGGCGCCGAAAGCAAAGCGTCCAGGGTGTTACGTAATCCGGAGAAACATTTTCTATTTCCGCCAGCGCAGCAAGTAACTGGTCAACCGATGATATAAGGTCATTATTGTCAGCACGACTGCACCGATGACAATAATCCCGGCCACGACTCTTGGATAATCTGCAAAGTCGGAGAAGTATTTTACATACCAGCCCAGGCCGCTGGTGGCGCCAATCATCTCAGCTGCTGTTAAGAGGATAAAGGCCAATACCATACTGATAGCACCGCCGCTGACGATATGAGGCATAGCTCCTGGCAAGAGAATCTTAGTAAGCATGGATTTCTTGCTGACACCGATGGTTTTGGCAGAATCAACGATATCCTTTTCCAGGGCTTCTACACCAGCTATTGTATTCATGAATAATGGCCAAAAAGCGCCAATAAAGATGATAAAGATCGAGGATTGCGTAAAAGTCGGTAAGATGGCAATGGCATAGGGAATATAGACAATGGGCGGGATTGGTCCCAGGACATTGGTAGCCGGTTCAATAGCCAGTCGCAGCCGCCGGTTCCAGCCGACCATGAGCCCCAGGGGGATAGCCAGCAGTGCTGCCAGGGTGCAACCCCAGAATAACAGAGTAAAGGAACTGAGCAGACTTTTCAAAAATACCTGGCGGTCTTCGACAAGCAGGC
>JAGGAC010000124.1 GCA_017889635.1 Bacillota bacterium
TTTATGATACAAGGATGATATTTTCTATGTAAAGCAAAGTGGTAAGATTGTAATAGATAGTTAAAATTTACCATTTTAAAAGGAGAATATGAAAAATGATTACAAAAGAACGGAAAACATTAACAGTCCCTGCCAACACCACAGTTACAATCAACACCACCACCACGCTCTCTGAACTGATTATTAACTCGGGCGGCAATCTCGTGGCTCCATCTGGTTATAGCCTGACCCTGACGGTCAATGGGGTTGAAACAGGGCAGAAACTGGAGACGACGCTAGGGGTTGAAACTGTGTTCGTCCCCGGTGTATACCGCGGCGACATCGTACTCACGGTGACGAACCCCAACTCGCAGACGTCCAGTCTGACTTTCCCGTTTCGCGAGGCTCTCTATCTTGATGCGAGCGGCATTGAAGAAGATCTGTCGGTTCTTCCGGCCATCGTCGGCCAAAAGCCGACTGTCTCTTCTCTTCAAAACTTCTCAATCACCTCGACCGGCATGGACTTCAACGGCATCTTCGCCGCCGGGGGAAGCTACACGATCAATAATGTCAAGATCGGGATGTTTGGCGATGGACGCAGTGATTTTGCAGGTTATGGCGCTGCCGTTATGGCCACCGGGACCGACACTACACTGGTTCTGAACGGCGTCGATATCGTCACCCATGGCGTGGTTCGCACCGGGGTGATTGCCACCAACGGAAGCAATGTAATTGTCAAGAATTCCAGCATCTATACTATGGATGGCACGCTGCCTTCCGATTACGTGCAAACCATCGCTCCGTCCTCGATGAGGTCGGTGCCCTGGATGCTGGGCATAAACGGTTCTGACAACGTTCGCGCCACCAATCTGCTCGGCACCAACACCAAAGCCGCCTATATTAATTCCTCCATCGCTTCTGAGGGCTGGGGAGTTCTCTCCTCCGATGACGGCTCCAACTGCACGCTTATCGCGATCAACAGCACGATTTCCATCACCCCCGGCAATGAGGGATACGGCACCTATGCTATCGGCAATCCCTACGAGTATTTCTATGGCGATGTATTCAACGTGGGGAGCTACGCGACCATTAACAACGGCGGCTATCTCTACTACGACGACAGTTCAGCCGAGAACGTTGCGGCGCTTAACACCAGCGTGAGCCTTGGCCTCACCGACCAAGAGCTTGCAGCCATTCCCCAGTGCTCGACGATTATCAACTCCGACCGCTTCGGTGTGATGTGGCACAGTTCCGGCGGCACGGTGCATGTGGCCGGCGGAACCCAGTTCAACACTAATGAAACCGCCTTTCTTGCCAAGACCTCTGAGGCTATCACCATCACCATCGACGGTTCGAAGGGCGCCAAGATCAACCCCAATAACGGGATTATCTTGCAAGTGATGGATGACGACGATCCGGGAGCGGCGGCCACCGATATGTCCAACACCGCCACGTATATGGATCCCTATTTTGGGACTACCAATACGCCTACGGCAGATACGTCATTTGATCTTACCTCAACTACCGACGCTGCGGCCCTAAACCTTAGCAATATCACTTTGACGGGAGACTGCTATAACTCGACAGGCTGGACTAGTTCCAGCACTACCAAGCAGAATATGGTGGTTACCCTTGATAACGCCAATATTACTGGCGTTATCTCGTCAACTGAAGCTCATCACCGCGTTGCCACAATCAGTGCTTCGGAATACAAGGAACTGGGTGAGGTTACCAACACTCCGCGCGCGGCGATCAATAACGGCACCATCGTTGTTTTGAACTCCGGTTCTAAGTGGACGGTGACCAGCACCTCTTATCTCACCTCACTAACGGTTAACCCGAGCGCAACGATCACCGCTCCCAAGGGGCAAAGCGTATCCATGACGGTCGACGGCACTGTCACGTTGGTCGTTCCCGGTAAGACATATACTGGAGCGATCGTACTGACGGTCAGCTAGGGGTAGAACCGGCATCCGTGTTACCGAGTGCAAAGTAGTGGATACAGATTATGTATCCACTACTTTATGGGTATCGCCAACAAGCAAAGCTGTCCTACAATAGTTTTTCTTGACAAATTAACAACTCCCTTATAAGATTAATTAACTGTAAAAAAAAGGGAGTGATTGAGATGAAAATTGCTCTTGTCGGACTAGGGAGAACAGGGAAGATTGTAGCGGAATATCTTCTAGAAATGGGCGTACTGACTATGGTGTTATGCAAACAAAACAGTTTTAATGTTAATGCGGATTTGGGCGAAATTTTGGGTGGCAGGAATAATGGAATAGTTGTTGAGCCGATTGACCATCTTGAAAAAAGATTTTTTTGTAAGCAACCTGATGTGCTGATCGATTTTTCGAGTAGCAGCTTTTTAAGGGATAATATTATGGTTTTAGCCCAGTGCGGGGTCAATGTAGTTACTGCAGTTACTGATTATGAGCCGGTGGAAATTGAAAAGATAAAATCAATAGCGGAGCAAGGTAATATCGGGGTTATAATGGCTCCGAATATTACGTATGGAGTTAATGTATTGATGTTAATGGCGGAAATTGCCGCAGAATTAATGAACGAATATGACTTCGAGATAGTTGAAGAACATCATAAACACAAGAAAGATAAGCCTTCTGGGACCGCAAGAAAAATTGCCGATAAAATAAGCAATAATTTGCTGGTATATCGAGACATCGATGCCCATGCGGTTAGGGCCGGAGGTATAGTCGGCAAGCATAAGGTATTGATATGCAATGAGTTTGAAAAAGTCGAGATTTCCCATGAATCGTTTTCCAGAGTGGCTTTTGCGCAAGGGGCTTATAAAGCTGCTCAATTTATATGTGGCAGGCAAGGATTTTATGAGATGAGTGATATTTTTGAGGAAGAGCGGAAACAAAGACAGCGAAAGGCGGCAACTTATAAAACGGAAATTGGGGAGCTGGATTTAGCCTAGTAGTTACTTGGAGAATGATACAAAGGTGACACTTTTGCTGACGCCAAAGGTGTTATACTTTAAGTAAAGTCACAAAGCTGATATTTTTGAGGGGACTAAATGGATGCGGCAGAAAATGATATTTTGCACAGGTTGAACTAACAGGAATTGTTCTGGAGAGCCGTAGTCGGTGAGGCCAGGGCGAGGACTGAGCTGCGGCAGGGGATGAAGGTTGACAGGGTAGGAAGTAACGGGAATCGTCTTGGTGGGCTGCGAGCGGTTGGCTGGGGCGAGGAACGGCATGCGGCAGTAGATGCGGTAATAACTGGATTAGCACAGGTTGGATTAACAGGAATTGTTCTGGAGAGCCGTAGTCGGTGAGGCCAGGGCGAGGACTGAGCTGCGGCAGGGGATGAAGGTTGACAGGGTAGGAAGTAACGGGAAACGCCTTGGTGGGCTGCAAGCGGTTGGCTGGGGCGAGGAACGGCGTGCGGCAGTAGATGCGGGATTAAATGGATTGGGGTTTAAGGGAAGCGTCCCGGTGAGCTGCGGTGCGGCGGGTCTGGGACGGGGACCAAATGAGATGCGGCAGGGAAAGATTTTTGCACAGGGTGGAGTAACAGGAATTGTTCAGGTTAGCTGCAAGGCGGTGGCCGGGATGAGGACTGAGATGTGGCAGGTAATGAAGGTTGACAGGGTAGGAAGTAACGGAAATTGCCTTGGTGGGCTGTGAGCGGTTGGCTGGGGCGAGGAACGGCATACGGCAGAAGACGCGGTAAAGACAGCTTTGGACTAACGGGAACTTTCCTGGTGAGCTGCGGTGCGGCTGGGCTGGGATGAGAAACGAATGGTTTGGGATGGTGACCAGATGGTAACCGGATAGTAACTGGGTAGTAACCGGATAGTGACTGGATGGTGACCGGATGGTGGAGCAGGGGGGATCTAGTGGGTTTGTGGATGGATGGAAAGTGGTTTGGTGGATTTAAACAGATAACATCTAAGTCTGAATGAGATAACATTAATTGATGTTCTGGGGACAGCGCCGGATGTAGTGGCCGAGGCGGTGGAAAATCAGTGTGAGCAGGAACGGCTTAGTCAGCAAATATGCCGCTTGAGCAACCGGGAAAAATGGGTGCTGGAGATGCGGTTCGGGATGCCGGACGGAGGAAAGAAAACCCAGCGGGATATTGCTAAAATGCTGGGTATATCCAGGTCGTATGTCAGCAGGATTGAAAACGGTGGTATCTTTTAAGGCGAAAATTGTAATTCCGAGACTTAGCAGGGCTTTCCTTTTTTCGGCAAAGGTATCCGCTGTGATTGAGTTTTGGGCTGAAGCTGATATAGCGACAGACGGTTTGGGCGGTTCAAGGATGCTGGTTATGGCCGCTAGTTCTTTCACGATTTTTTTTAGCTCGGTGTCAGCGGCTGCAAGGTCCAGGACTCCGTCAGTCAGCCACTTGAGGATGGCAGTTTGCTTTTGTTTCAGAGCGGCATAGTGTTTTTGGTAAACTGCCTGGGTGTTTAATTTAGGGTGCTGGCTAGGCCGAAACTTTATTTTTTGCGCTTTAACTGAAGCAAGAATGAACTCCCATACCGCGGTATCAAGTTCCTGACTGGGGATGTGACGATTGAGGCACTGGCGGCCTTCGGACTTAGAGGTGCAGACATAATAAAAAAAGTCTTTGCCTTTGCTGGTGCTTTTAGTTCCGATCATGGAATAGCCGCAGTCGGCGCATTTTATAATGTTTCGCAGCAGGTAGTCATGTTTGGTATTGCGGCGGGAATACTTTGTGTTGTCCTTTATTATTTGTTGGACTTTGGTAAACGTTTCGGGTTCGACGATGGCTGGAACGCTAATTGGAATCCACTCGGTTTTATCCCGCCAGGTTTCGGTGACTTTTCGTTGACCGATAGTTTTGTAGTGCTTTTTAAAGGCCCATTTTGTTCCGGCGTACATTTCGTTTGTCAGCATTTTATATAATACCGGGCCGCTGAATCTTTTACCTGAACGATTGCTAATGTCCAGCGCTTTTAGTTCATAGGCCAGACTTCGGACACCATATTTGTTTGTTAACATTAGGTGAAACATTAACCGGACAATTCTCGCCTCAGCTTCGATTATGGTGTAGTTGCAGTTTGAGTAGTCGTAATTGTAGCCGAAGGGTTTGTCGTTGAAGGTCAGTTTGCCTTGCAGGGCTTTGCGTTTTTTGCCGCTGACGGTTCGCTGACGGATTTTTTCCTTTTCGAATTCAGCCACCGCGCCGCGGATGGAATAGAAGAGCTTGCCTTCCGGTGACTGTTCAAACGAGACTGAAACAAATTTCAGCTTTGCCCCGGTTGCTTCGATTTCTTCGGTGATAAGTAATTGATGGGCGAGGTTGCGGGCTAATCTGTCGGGATCATAGCAAATGATGGCGTCATAGCTTGTTGTTTTAATGGTTTCGCGCAGTTTGTCCATTGCGGGCCGGTTAATGAATTCGCCGGAATAGCCCTCGTCTTTGTATTCGTCGATATAGGTAGCCCCCATAGCTTTGGCTGCTGACCGGCAAGCGTCTAATTGGGCCGGGAGGGAATAGCCTCGTTCGGCTTGTTCGGTTGTTGACACTCTGGCATAAATTGCTGCCGTTGGCATTTTTCGCAGCTCCCTAAATTTTTTGCGGCAGACATTTGTCTTGCCGTACCTGGTTAGTCAAACAATAGAGTGTATTTAAGATTGCCCTTTAAATATTCCATATTATTTCGTAACCAGGCCGTAATGCTTTACTCCTTTTTTCTCTTGCCAGGGCATAGGTTCATTACAGGGAGCTGAAGGCTTTGGGCGGAGTATTTTGCGGGAGGGGTAATTGGTGCGGGGAAAGGTGACGTGTGGGGGATGGCTTCCGGAGGGATATGACAATGCTGAGTGTGTTAAGGCTATAAAGCGCGGGGATGCTCTAAGCCAGCCGAGTCTTGTTTGGCTTAAATATATCAATAAAATGCTTAACGAGGTTTTTTATGCGGAGTTGGAAGAGAACTAAAGCGCGGCCAGGACGGAAGCTTACAGGCTGTTAACGAGATATAAAAAATAGGTGGCATATGCCACCTATTGATCAGATTTGTCTTTGTCATAGCTTGCGCTTTTGGCTGCTTGGCTAGTACCGGTTTGGGCTCCTTTTTGATTCTTGGATTTTTGCCGAGCCTGGAATTGATCGATATTTTTACCACCCATTTATATCACCTCCCTAGTTAGCTTTCCCGAAGGTTTTGGATTAAATGCAAAATCGAGGTTGTTCAACATGGGGGCTGAAAACAAGAAATAATTATGGTATAGTATAAAAAAAGAAGTCAGGAGATTGCCAGTGTGAAAAAAATCGTGGCCTTTCTTACTCATAATTATGAGATTACGCAAAAAGCAAGCGAGGTTTTACGGTATATCGGTCCAGGAATTTTAGTGACTGTCGGATTTATTGATCCCGGTAATTGGGCTGCCAATATGGCTGCTGGAGCTGATTATGGTTATCAACTTCTGTGGATGGTAACCTTGTCAACGTTTATGCTTATTGCGCTGCAGCATAATGCCGCCCATTTAGGGATTGTAACCGGTCTATGTCTGGCGGAGGCGGCAACAGCATATTTACGACCATGGATTTCACGGGCCGTTCTTATTACAGCGATGGCGGCAGCTGTGGCTACAGCTATGGCAGAGATTCTCGGCGGGGCTATTGCCCTTAATATCTTGTTTCATGTTCCGGTGAAAGTTGCGGCCGTTATGACGGCTGTTTTTTGTGGGTGGCTGTTATGGTCTAATTCTTATAAAAAACTGGAACGGTTGATAATTGGTTTTGTATCGCTTATCGGTTTATCCTTTTTATTTGAACTCAGTATCGTTCAGATAGATTGGCAGCAAGCTGCCGTTGGATGGGTAACGCCTGTAATTCCGGGCGGTGCTATGACTGTTGTTATGAGTGTTCTTGGTGCAGTCGTTATGCCACATAATCTATTTTTGCATTCCGAGATTATTCAGAGCCGCCAATGGAATTTAGAAGATGAAGTGGTAATTAAAAAGCAATTGAAGTATGAATTTCTTGATACTTTTTTTTCGATGGGGATAGGCTGGGCAATAAATAGTGCAATGATTCTTGTGGCGGCGGCGGTCTTCTTTACTAAACATGTCCATGTGGACGAATTGGCGCAAGCTCAGACAATGCTGGCACCCTTAATGGGCAGCGGCGCTGCGGTGATTTTTGCTGTCGCTCTCTTATTTTCAGGTATTGCCTCGTTAGCAACGGCCGGTATGGCCGGGGGCAGTATTTTCGCCGGCGTGTTTCAAAAGCCTTATGATATTAAGAAGCGATATTCATGGGTTGGGGTGCTAATTACCTATGGACTGGCGGTAATGATAATTTTGCTTATCAATAATCCATTCAAGGGATTGATATATTCTCAAGTCGCGTTAAGTATTCAGCTTCCATGGACAATTTTTTTGCAGCTATATATGACTTCTTCGGTTAAAGTTATGGGAAAATACGCCAATAATATCTATCAGCAACTTGCCTTAGGGATGATAGCGCTGACTGTATCGATACTTAATATTATGCTGTTAATTGATATTCTTGCTTAGTTCAGGGAGAGTAACAACCTGACTCTTGGGAACAAAGTAGCGATAATGCTAAAATTATACTGTTTATAGCCAGAAACGTTATAAAGGTTACAATTGGACGGCAAATGAATTTTTGTGGGGGATACTATTTTCGGATTTACCAAGTTATATGAGGTGGTTGTTTGTATAGGAGCATTGATAAGGACAATGAGGTTGTTTATTTAAATTTAGTTCAGGCTTATGAAGCTGAGTTCTCTGATTTGACAAAGGAAGTGCCTGATGAAAGCGGACTATTTAAGGTTCAAACTACTATTGATCAATACCATTCAGGTTACTTGGTATATGACAATATAATACCTGTCGGATTTGTCGTCTTTACTGAGGGCGAGGTTAATGATGTAGCGGAATTTTATATAATTCCTTCCCGGCGTCATAAAGGTTTTGGCAAGGAACTTGCTCATTATACGTTTAAGCGTCACCCGGGTAAATGGCAGGTCAGACAGATCGAAGGTGCTGCAAAGGCGACTGCTTTTTGGCGAAAAACCATTGAGCAGTTTACCAATGGTAAGTTTCATGAGGATATTGTTGATGACGAATTCTGGGGTAAGGTTACCAGGCAGGTATTTGAGGCTTGCAGTTGAATCAAAAACGCCGGTTCGGAAAAATTTTTCCAGAACCGGCATACTTAACTTTATCATATTTTATTTCGGTTGGACAAATGTTATTTAAGATAGGTAACAACTTCCGGATTACGGGTCGTGGCTTTACTTACCGCGTCGCTAGCTGCGGCGGAATCAGGCAGGCCGATTAACAGTACAGCCACGGCTTGTTTATCATCGGGAATGCCAAGGATAGTTTTATATTCTTCTTCATTTGTTCCGGTTAAAGCTTTTGTCACAGATGTTGCGATATGGGTGCCAAGGCCGAGGGCCTGGGCGGCGATGGACATGTTTTCACAGGCTAGGGCCGCATCGAAGGTCGAAGATGGCGAATCGGTTGTGGCGGAGATAACGATAGCTACCGGAGCATGAAAGAGGGCGTGGTAGTCTTTGGGCGGTTGGGGGCGGTCCGGATTCTTTTGGGCTTCTTTTTGGCCTTCGGCAAGGGTATCGTTGTTTATTTTTTCAAGAATTTCTTTGTTTTTTACTACCGAGAAGTGCCAGGGCTGGCTATTGCGGGCGCTTGGCGCTTGAATTCCGGTCTTAATAATTATGTCAAGGGTGTTATCGTCGATTTCTTTGGCGGCAAAGGTCCGTGTGGTGCTGCTTGTTAATAGAAGGCTGATGGTTTTATTAGGCTGGTCGCTTTTATTGGTAACGCTGGAGTCGGAAGCATTGATATAAATGGTGGTCGCTAGTGCTAAAGCAGCAATAATTATAAAGATGACAACTTGCTTTTTCATATGTAATCTCCTTATTATGGATTTGTCCGATGTTTTTGCAAGGGCTGCCTATTAACGCGAAATGGCACCTCCATTCTTATACAGTAGTATAGTGGTAAACTTTCTAAATTTTTCCTTAATTAAACATATTATCCGCAGCGCTGTAAAATCCTTTGGCGAATTTTGCTGCGCTGCGGATAATTTTATTAGTGTGCGGCAGGTGGCTTCTAATAGCTATGGGCAACTGCATTTGCCGGTTGCGATTACTGGTTTGAAAATCCATTAAGCAGCCTCCCTCCTAAGCTGATTAACAGACCATAAACTCGATCCTGGTATTAGTATACCACAGAATATGGTGGTTATAAACGTCCAATATGAATAGTTATCTGGGATACTTAGAGTTTTACCAAAAAAATCCTCTATAGTTTTGAACTACATATTGCTAATGTTAGCTGAGCGTTGCAAAATGAAACTAATGGTTTCGTTTTGCTTTTTTGTTTTGGGTAATGAACAAAGGAAACGAGAAAATAGATAGCCATTAGTTGTAGGTGGCTTACTGTTAGGGGGGGTTTGTTGTATGCGTGTTTGGAGACGTATACATATTATTGGTGGTTCTGGTAGTGGAAAATCGATATAGAAGTTTATGATTTGGATGATATCTTCTGGGATAATAGCTCAAATACATTTGGGAAGAAAGCTAATCCGGAAATAAGAGCGGCTAGCCTTCTGCATACGTCAGAATAGTGTTTAGTTTACCATGTGGAAATATTTGTTAACGGTTTTAATCATTCTAAGTTATAATATTTATAAATGAGACTTAATTCAGGTGGGGTTTTAACTCCATCTGAATTTTAGTCTAATTCATCGGATAAAAAGATTGGCGTAAACAAGAGGTATGAATTGATCAATGTGCTAAATGGTACAAAAATATGGTTGGAACAAAAAAGCCTTGAATGAATCAGTATAGTATGAAAGTACTATACGTTGGGTGCAACTTTCTATACTACGATAATGAAAAACGTGAAAGGAGGTAATCAAGATATTATGGTAGAGCAACGTTCCGGGTATATTGATAACATCCGTTTGGGTATGATTGTTTTGGTGGTCTTGGTACATGCAGCTGTAACCTATAGCGGCATTGGAAGTTGGTATTACAAGGACGTAGGTAAGCTTTCCATAATCGAGACATTGCTGTTTCTATTTTTCCAGTCCTTCACCCAGAGCTATTTCATGGGGCTGTTATTTCTTCTCGCCGGGTACATGGTTCCCCGGGCGCTGGAGAAAAAAGGGCCTGGTGGATTTTTGCGCGACAGACTGGTGCGGCTGGGGGGGCCTGCATTATTTTATATGCTGGCAATAAATCCCTTTATTAGCTATTTTTTAATTGGTCAAGCAAAGCGGCCGTTTCTTGATTATTTTGCATCATATTACCTTGGATTACGGTTTGTCGGTGGGTCGGGTCCACTTTGGTTTGCCCTGGCGCTGCTTGTTTTTTCAGTGATATACACTGTTGTACAGAGGAGGCTTATTTTAGGGAATAAACATAATCAGCAGAGACCATATGGGGTGTTGGACCTGATTGGATTAATAGTACTGATTACCGTTTGCACCTTCCTGGTACGGCTTGTTCAACCCATAGATACCAGTATCCTCAATATGCAGTTTTGCTTTTTTTCGCAATATATTATTTTCTTTATTGTAGGGACGATGGCGGCCCAGGAGCGGCTGCTTGACCGCGTGGATTATCGTTTAGGTGTACGCTGTCTCCAGATCGCTCTAGTTCCAGGCATTATATTTTGGGTGCTTATGCTTGTTATAGGTGGTGCCTTTTCATTGGGGAGTGTAGCCGCTTTTAAGGGCGGATTCCATTGGCAAAGTTTGGCGTATGCTTTTTGGGAATCGACAAACGGAGTTCTCATTTCTTTCGGACTCATTGCGGTATTTAGAGAACGACTAAACAAGCAAAACAACTTTATTAAACAGATGTCAAATGCGTCTTTTGCTGTTTATGCCTTTCATGCTCCTATACTGGTTGCAATCTCAAAGATTATGCAGCCCTGGTGCACTACCCCCTTGATTAAGTTTATAGGAGTTAGCGTTATTGCTCTTATTGTCAGTTTCGGTCTAGCGCATTTAATTCTCAAACGAATTCCACTGTTTTACACCGTTAAGCCACCTATTCGTTTATCCGATAAATAACCCGTTCGCGTGCTCCATCCTCTCCAGGCTGGAGCACGCGAACGGGTTATTCCCTGGATAATTCGACTAAAATTCAGATGGGGCCACCTGAATTAAGTCTCATTTATAAAAGTACAAATCTTGTTTTAAAAGGCCTGTTCATGCGACACTAAAAATCGGGATTTGGACTGATTCTCCTCGCCTCCACTATATCAATATGTATCAATTAATCCTAAAGTTTTGGAGTTTGGCTTGGAGATTAGAAACCTGTAAAAAACTGGATAATATATGGTATAATATTGTATAGGTTGTCTGGGAACGGTTAGCCACACCCTTTTTGAGAGGGGGTGGTGTTTTATGACTACATATGGTGCGGACAGGAAATTGCGTTTATCTTAGTGGATGGAAACTCCACCTAACAAATCAGGCTGGGAAGTTAGTAGCGAGTCTTGGAGCGATAG
>JAGGAC010000125.1 GCA_017889635.1 Bacillota bacterium
ATAAATCTCTTCTTTAACTTCCAGATCACCCTGAATATAAAATTTTCCGCTATAAGTAAAGCCATTAGTACAACTACTCAGTGACTCGCAGACCAGATTGCCTGCAACAATCAGTGAATGAGAAATATGACCGGCATAATTCAGATTGCCATTAACAACAACAATCAAGTCGGCCTCAGCTTCTTCTTGTGCGATGATTTCCTTAAAAGCTTTGTTTTGGACAGTCAAATTGCCATCAAAGAAAATCGCCTGATACTCATCCAAGAGATCGGGATCAAGCTCATCGCCCCATAATTCTTTA
Organism: Bacillota bacterium; assembly: GCA_017889635.1. Classification (GTDB taxonomy): domain Bacteria; phylum Bacillota; class Negativicutes; order Sporomusales; family CTSoil-080; genus CTSoil-080. Next base: position 302 of record JAGGAC010000125.1, read on the forward strand.
ATATTCAGTTTTTTTAGAGCGTTTCGCAGGCTAATCACTGTATAATCGGAGATACTCAGTTCTATGCCATTGTTTGGGCGACCGAAAATCTTCATACTCATTTGTTCCTTTCAAATTAGCTGTTATTATCTATAATCGCATACAATACCCGGAAGCACTTGCCATTAACTTACCACTCCGTAATCGGTTGGTTTTTATACGTTCCAAATTGTTCGCCACGCCTTAATAGGTTTAATACTGCAATAACTGTACTTTTTTCATACTGTTCAAAATTATAATAATCCCACGCTTTCATTTCATAACTTACTAAGTAAAAATCCCAGTTATTAATATCACATTTTTATATATTCTCTCTGTTACCATTCATAAACCTGTCGTAAAATTATAATATATTTATAAACAACAAAAGCCTGCCTTGAATAAGGCAGGTCCACAGGAGCTTTCATCACTCTTTCAGAAGCAAACAGTACATAAGCAGTTTTCCATAAAAAAGCCTTCTAGCGAAATCGCTAGAAGGCTTCGTTTTTCCCTATGGTGCGCCCGGCAGGAATCGAACCTGCGCTTTCGGCTCCGGAGGCCGACGCTCTATCCCCTGAGCTACGGGCGCATAGCAGTTGTTGGACACATAAAGTATTATAACACAGTAGATGCCCTATGTCTAATAAAAATCAACATTTTTTTATGTAAAGTTTTTACTTGCCCGGTGTAGGCGTTTGGCAATATGGGCATGTCCGCCATTCACGTTCAAGGTCTCGACCACATTGAGTACATTTAGGCTGCAGCGTATGGCTGCAATACGGGCAGGCATTATAGTCCTGCCGCACTTTGCCACCACACATTGGACAAAGCATAGTATCCTCTACCGCCGTACCTTCAATATCAATCGTTGGTTCTTCCCTGCGTTTATATTGAGGCTTACGACCAATAACAAGATACAATGGCAAAACTACAATAAGCAATAAAAATGTTCCAAGTGCCCACATCGCTGCACTTCCATTATCATATCCGAAACCTTTGGCATCATTATATACCCAATACGCGGCAAACCCCGCCACAATCAGTCCCAAAAACATCATTACAGATTTTTCCTCCAAGCATTCTAACATTTTACTTTTGATTATAGCATTTCTGTTGGTAATTCAGCAACAAAATAAGGCCACGCAATCAGCGCGGCCATTTATTTTAATATATAACTTTACATACCACCAACGTCAGCACCAGTGCCATTCCAATACTATGCACCAGCAGCTTCCAAACGTCCTCCTTAGTGACATTCATAAAATAAACCGCCTTTCTCCAGAGTTGTTAATTTTATTTTATCAGAATTAATTGATAATTTCAATTATTGTTTTTATTTGCTTTTTCGATTATTACTTACATTTATTTTAAAAATACACAAAGAATATCTAAACTTCAAGTAAAATATTAGGTTCGGCAGTATTAATTCTCCACCGAACCTAATATCAGGACTATTCGCTGATTGTTTCCAACGCCTTACCCTTTGTTTCTTCGCCCAACGCCCATACCACCACCGCTATCACCAGCATAACAACAGTAAACATCGCAAACACCTTGGTAAAGCCACCTGGCCCGTTAACCATATAACCCACAGCAACCGGGGCGAGCATGCCGCCAAACCGCCCGACAGCCGCGGCCCATCCCGAACCAGTCGCCCGTATCGCAGTTGGATACAATTCAGGAGTATAAGTATATACAATCCCCCACGCCCCCAAATTGAAAAAGGCCATTAGACTTCCCCAAAGTAAAACATTAGCAACGCTGCCTGCGTGTCCAAACCAATAAGCACATACAGCAGACATTGCAAGATATAGGGTCAGCGTCGGTTTTCTCCCCCACCTGTCCACCAAATAAGCAGCACTAAAATACCCCGGCAATTGAGCCACCGTAATAATCAGCACATATTCAAAAGTTTTAATTACAGTATGCCCCTGCCCTACCAGAAGCGACGGCAGCCAGGTAAAAATTCCATAGTAGGAATAAACTATCCCAAACCACAACAGCCACAGCATAATCGTCCGCCGGATAAACCGGCCTGTCCAAAGCCCGCTAAATGTTACCACAGACTTTTCGGATCTCGGAGACACGGCAGCAAACTCTGGCGGCTCGATTCCTACCGACCGCTCAATTGCACTGACAATGGTATGCGCCTCCAGAGTCTTCCCTTTATCAATAAGATATCGTACCGACTCCGGGGCTGAAAGTCGAATAACAAACACATACAAGGCCGGCAACGCGCCAATAATAAAGGCCATCTGCCAACCGTACCGCGGTATTACCAGATAGGCAATAAGCGCCGCAATCAGCCACCCAACACCCCAGAAGCTTTCTAATAATACAACAAACCGGCCACGCTTCGCTGACGGACAATACTCCGTTAACAGGGTCGCCGCTACCGGCAACTCACCACCCAAACCAAATCCTACAAAAAATCGCAATACAAGCAATACATTAAAGCTATCAGCCGCCGCACAACAGCCGGTAGCCACACTATAAATAAGCAAAGTAACAGCAAATACATTCTTTCGGCCAAAGCGATCTGCCGCTAAACCAGACAAAACCGCTCCTACCGCCATACCTAAAAGCCCCACACTGCCGATAAAGCCAACTTGTTCCGTCGTCAAGCCCCACTTCGCCATCAACACCGGCAATACAAAAGCAATAATCCCCGTGTCCATTGCATCAAACATCCAGCCCAATCCAGCCATAAACAGCAACTTATAATGAAACCGTCCTACAGGCATTCGTTCCAACCGACTAGTAATATCCAAAATATATACACCCCATCTTGTCTTTACACCATTCTTGTCTCTTTGACATTATAATACCAAATCACTTTGGTGACAAGACACAAGAATAGACATTAGAAAAGACTTGACCTAAGTCAAGTCCTGAAAATTTAAATAAGCTTAAGTTAGTATAAACATCTCAACCTATGTTATTCAATTAATCAAAATCCCCTCGGCCTTAAGCTCAGCTTCAATGTTAGCCAACACCGCCCGTGAAGAAGCCCCAACAGTATGCAGATGAACTCCGCCGGTCACCATCGACAACGGTTCAGCCCCATCAGAGAGCTTATTTAGAAATTCTTCCATTTCCCGCCGGGAGGACAGCATTAAATTTGCTTTAATTTCGCCATACACAGAATGTTCTACAATAACGTCAAGTACCTTGCCGCCATTATCAATAATAATTGCTAGTTCCTTCGCCATTTTTTCTCGGTCATGTCTGCAAGCAAATTTAGCAACAACATTATTCATTTGGGGTTTAAGAGACATTATATAACCTTGCGGCGTAGCATATATCTCTCTGCCGGCTGCCCGTAGAATAGCTATGTCACCAACAATAATCTGGCGGCTGACTCCCAGTTCTTTAGCCAGCGCCGCCCCAGTCACCGGTTCGAAAATACTCTCCAACTTTTCCAGTAGCAATTGCCTACGCTTTTTTGCTTCCATATCTTACCCCTCTTATTTAGCCGCCGTAGCCATACTAATAATATCAGCCAGAGCCGATCGATGGCCAAGCACCACCATAACATCACCGGCAAGCAAAACCTCCCCGGCATCCGGATTGGTAATCATTTCTGCCTGACGCTTTATTGCCACAACAATAGAATTATGCTTACTCTTAATTCCACTCGCGGCAAGACTCTTGCCGATCAAAGTCGATCCCGATAAAACTGTGATTTCAGCAATATCAAGGTGAAGTTCCTGATTATAAAACACATTCTCAACAAAATCCATTATAACCGGCTTGGTCATTGCCGCCACCATTTGGCGACCGCCCATTACCGACGGAAAAATAACCGTATCGGCTCCGGCGCGGCGCAATTTTTCCTCAGCTTCAAACCGTTCAGCGCGCGCCACAATAGTAATGCCTGGACTCAAACTTTTCGCGGTCAATGTAACGTAAACATTATCAGCATCATGCGACAGAGTAGTTATAACCCCCTTAGCGACTTTAAGCCCCGCAGCCAGAAGTACCTCGTCCAAAGTTGCATCTCCCTGAATAACCGGGACCTTTCGCTCCAAGAGCTCTGCATATATCGCAGCATCATTTTCAATAACCACGAATGTCTCCCGCTCATATTGCAGTCGTTCAATAACATTATCGCCGACCCGTCCGGCGCCGCATACAATTATATGATTGGTCATCGCCGCAATCTGTCGCTGCATACCTCGTCTCCCCAAAACATTTTTTACCTGGCCTTCCACAACAATACCAATTAAGAAACTCAGTGCGTAGTAGGTCATCCCTACTCCGGTAATAACCAAAAAAATGGTAAATATCCGCCCAGCGATTGTAACCGGCACTACATCACCATAGCCTACTGTCGCCACCGTTACAACCGTTAGATAAACAGCGTCAAGAATAGTCATATGCTCTAATGCAACATAGCCGGTTACGCCAACCACCAGGATAATTATAAAACTCAGCAAAATAAACTTTAGCCGTTCTAACGGCACTTACATCACCCCAAAAACGCTAACGTTCATGGACATCTGGCCTTTTTATTTCGCCACCCAGACCTTAATTCCTGCCAGACCGGACTCTGGCATTAAGTATTACCTTTTATATGTATTTTAACATCACAAAATTATAAAAGTTTAGCCACTCCAGAAAAGTGGCTAAACTTTTATAATTTTAATATGGTGGGCGATGACAGGATCGAACTGCCGACATCCTGCTTGTAAGGCAGGCGCTCTCCCAGCTGAGCTAATCGCCCATATGGTGACCCGTAGGGGAGGGCGGTGTCTTAACCGCTTGACCAACGGGCCTTCTGGCTCCCCGAGTAGGACTCGAACCTACGACCGATCGGTTAACAGCCGATTGCTCTACCAGCTGAGCTATCGAGGAACAACGTAGTTTATTATATTACAGGAGAATAATTATGTCAAGAGCATTTTTTAATGATTTTTGCCTGCCATCCAAAACATATAAAATATATTAAAAATGCGCATCACCAGCCCTAGCACTGGCAAAAATTATACTGAATAAACTTTTACCCCAGCTCAAGAGGACTATTAATTCAACTAGTCAAATAACTAAATTAAAAACAATTTATGGAGGCATCTTATGGATCCGCGAATCTCTACTTTAGCCCAAAACCTAATTCACTATTCTACGGC
>JAGGAC010000007.1 GCA_017889635.1 Bacillota bacterium
GCCGCATAAAAAACTGCCAGCAACCCATTTATTAGGGTTGCTGACAACAGAAATGATTTTATATATTTCATTGTTCACTTGACGGGTAGCAGTTCATACAGCTTTTAGGGGCAGTCTCTTTACTTTAGTAGCCGATAGGGGCGCAGTTCTCGACTGCGTTAGCAGGATAGCAATTCGGATTAGGACAGAATGGTTTGCAACGGGGACGACAATACTGAGGATTACAGTTATACGGTTGGCAGGAAGGATTGCATGATGGCGGTAGATAATAGGGGTGGCAGATGGGCGGGCAATTTGGATAACAGGGCGGCACTTTGGGATTGCAAACTGGTCTGCACCTGGGAGTGCAAGGGGTGGAGATCGGCGGACAGCTTATTTGGCGTTCGTCGTTGACCGTTTGTTCCTTTTTCGCTTCTGTTACTTCAGGGTGTTCCCACTTAGGTCGTTTGGATTTTCCTTTGTTGGACATCGATGATCATCCTTCCAAATTCCTGTATAGGGATTATATAGGCAATCAACTGAGCAGGCTAACCAGCGTTTTGTTGGATCAGAGCCTTGTGCTAGTGGGCGGCAGTCGGTGCAAGCATAACGGTATTCGCAATCCTTGCATTTTTCGATCTGATCTTTGGTGGTTTGCCAGCAAGCTTTAAGTTTTTGTCCGTTAAGTACGTCCACGAGCGGAGATTTTAATATGTTTCCGCAAACCTGATTACGAGCAAATATGCAGGGAATGACATCACCTGCCGCGGTAATCGCAATTTTGCCGTTAAGACAGTTGTGTTGGCGCTGGGCGTTGGAAAAACTAAAAGGATCGGTATAAAAGGGAGGCTTGATAGGCTGTTTGGCATACTGTGTAGGGAGCAGGGCGTTGTCATCGCCGCGTCCTGTTGGTCTAACGACATCAGGAGGTGTGACTTCGACACCTAGACGTTCGCATAAGTTCATTATGTTTTGGACTTCGAGTTCATTGGTCTTCATTATTATAGAAGCAATACGCAGTTGAATACCTGCGGCCAACAGTTTATCAATTGCAGCCATCGTTTTAACGTAGCTGCCTTTATTAAGAGTAACTGCATCGTGGGTGGCGGCGTTATCGGCATAAATGGTGGTAGCGATGTTAACATTAAAGCGCTTAAAAAAAGCAACATCAGCATCGTCGATAAGGGTGGAATTGGTAAAAATTTCAATGAAGCTGAACTTTTCTTGATGGGCTTTTTCGATTAATTCACGCCAATGGGGATAGAGAAGCGGTTCACCACCGATTAATTGAATAGCGGTGGCGCCAGCGGAATGAGCCTCGGTGATTAAAGAGAGCCATCTTTCATGTGGTATAAGGTCAAGGCTGCACGACGGTCCACTGGTGGCATAACAGTGGAGGCATTGATTGTTACAACTGGAAGTAAGTTCGAGCCAGACGAATTCCAGTTGTAACGGTTCGATTGGTTGGTCCTTTTCTTTGGGCTCAGATGGTTCATTTAGAAAGAATGAGCCCAACCCCAACTCTGTTAGATGGTGCAAAAAATCTAAGAATGGCTTATCTTGAGGTGATTCAAGGACTAGAAAATTTTCTAGTTGCTGGCTATGGCAGGCTGTGAGAAGACCTAATCCCCCCTGATTAATGGAATGTACTTTGCCGGTTTGCAGGTTATAGATAGCACCGCGCTTCGCGCCCTCAACTAACTTGCAGTAATTATGCAGCCTGTAATACACTGTCAGCCCTCCTTTTGGCATTTTGCTACATAATATGCTAAACTTATTATGAACGTGCACTTATAGATAAGTGATCTGGGGGTAGTTTATTTGATGACTATTTTATTAAAATGACTATTAATTATGTTGACAGGTTTGGATAAGTGATATATAATAAACAACGTTGTATTTAACATTTTGATTTATGCGGAAGTAGCTCAGTGGTAGAGCATCGCCTTGCCAAGGCGAGGGTCGCGAGTTCGAATCTCGTCTTCCGCTCCATACAGAAACTAGTACCCCCGGGGAGATCTCTCCGGGGGGTTTGTTACTTGTTTTTGTAATTTATTTATGGTATTATTTAAATCACGGCATCTTCAGGAAACCTGAAGATATGTTCCAGAATTGGAAATACTAATGATATGGTACGTGATAATTTAATAAGGGGGATTTCCATAGATGAAGGTTACAGCAGAGAAAGTAGATGCTCACAAGACGGTATTGGAGCTAGAAATTCCGCAGCCTGAAGTGGCGAATGCGATTAATAAGGCATACCAACGTCTGGCCAGTAAAGTAAATATACCTGGGTTTCGTAAAGGCAAGGTTCCACGTAAGGTTTTAGAAATGCGGCTTGGTAAAGCAGCGCTCTTTGATGAGGCTTTTGATATAATAGCCCCAGGTGCTTACGTTGAGGCACTGAAGGAGCAAAATATTGAGCCGGTAGCTAGGCCTGAACTTGAAGTTGTAAAATTTGAAGAGGATCAGCCGTTGGTTTTTAAAGCCACGGTTATTGGGAAGCCGGAGATTACTCTTGGTGAGTATAAAGGACTTAAGGTGGACAAACCCTCAGCAGAGGTAGATGCTGAGGAGGTTTCAAAGCAGTTGGAGAATTTGCGAAATCGTCATGCTAAAATGGTTGTTGCTGAAAACGCTATCTTAGATAAAGGTGATTTTGCAATTATTGATTTTGAAGGATTTATTGATGGCGTAGCATTTGAAGGCGGCGAAGGAACGGGATATCCACTGGAGCTTGGAGCAGGTGCTTTTATACCGGGATTTGAAGATCAGCTTATCGGCGCTAAGGCTGGCGATTCACTTGATGTTAACGTTACTTTTCCAACCGATTATCATGCCAAGGATTTGGCTGGTAAGGAAGCTTTGTTTAAAGTGCGTGTTACAGATGTTAAGCGTAAAGAAATACCAGAGCTTGATGATGATTTTGTAAAAGAAATCGGAGATTTCGATACGGTGAAGGAATTGAAGGCTGACATCGAGAATAAGTTAAAAAAGGCCGCTGAGGATAAGGCTGAGCGGACTTTACGCACTAACGCTGTGCAAGCTGCAGTGGATAATGCTTCGGTGGATATTCCGGATGTAATGGTGGAAAATCAGATTGATCATATGATGCAAGATCTTGATATTAGACTCCAAAACAGCGGTATGAATTTAGCACGCTATTTAGAATTTACTAATAGCGATATTGATACTTTGCGGAAAAACTACCGGGATGCGGCCATGAATAGTGTTAAGACTGAACTGTTGCTGGATGCAGTTGCTAAGGCTGAATCGCTTGAGGTTAGCCCTGAGGAAATGGATGCCGAAGTGGCAGCTATGGCGGCTGCGTATCAAGCTCCAATAGAGGAAGTAAGAAAGATTATTATTCAAGAAGGTCGGGTAGATTCTCTGACCAAATCAATTTTGCGCAAGAAGGCGGCCGAGATTATTATTAGTGCGGTAGTTACGGAATAACAATATTGTTCTGTAATAGAATAGTATAGAGAGAATATATCCTATGGAACCGAGGTGTTGAAAAATGAACTTTGTACCTGTTGTTGTTGAACAATCCAACCGTGGTGAGCGGGCCTATGATATTTATTCTCGTCTTTTGAAGGACCGAATTGTGTTTATTGGCGGACCTATTGACGACAATGTCGCCAATGTTGTGGTTGCCCAGCTTTTGTTTTTGGAATCTGAAGATCCTGACAAAGATATTCATCTTTACATTAATAGTCCGGGCGGCGTAGTATACTCCGGGCTCGCGATTTATGATACAATGCAATATATAAAGCCTGATGTTTCAACTATTTGTATGGGGATGGCTGCTAGTATGGCATCTCTGCTACTTACTGCTGGTACTAAAGGTAAACGTTATGCTTTGCCAAATTCCCGAATAATGATTCATCAACCGCATGGTGGCGCTCAGGGGCAGGCTACGGATATTGAGATTCATGCCAAAGAGATTTTGCGGCTACGTGAACTCGGAAATAATATTCTGGTTCAGCATACTGGACAATCGATCGAGAGGATCCAGCGTGATGTGGAAAGGGATTTCTACATGGATAGCAAGCAAGCTGTGGAATACGGTATTATTGATGCCGTAGTGCAACGTCACGAAAGGGGTAAGGATAATTCCAAGTAAAGAGGTGAAGACATGTTGAAGTTTGGGGATGACAGGGGCCAACTGAAGTGTTCATTTTGCGGCAAGTTACAGGAACAAGTAAAAAAACTGGTTGCTGGTCCCGGTGTTTATATTTGTGACGAGTGCATCGAACTGTGCAATGAAATTATTGAGGAAGAGCTTAGTGAAGATGTCGAACTCGAACTAAGGGATATCCCCAAGCCGAAGGAAATTAAGGATATCCTTGATCAGTATGTCATTGGCCAGGAAGATGCAAAAAAGTCGCTTGCGGTAGCTGTTTATAATCATTACAAACGGATTAATATGGGGTCGAAAGTGGATGATGTTGAACTGCAGAAGTCCAATATCATTATGCTTGGGCCTACTGGCAGCGGCAAGACGCTTTTAGCGCAGACGCTAGCTAAGATTTTAAATGTGCCATTTGCAATTGCTGACGCAACCTCCTTGACTGAGGCTGGGTATGTTGGCGAGGATGTTGAAAATATTCTTTTGAAGCTTATTCAGGCTGCTGATTATGATGTAGAAAAGGCTGAAAAAGGTATTGTTTATATTGATGAAGTGGATAAAATTTCCCGCAAGTCGGAAAACCCTTCGATTACCCGTGATGTTTCCGGGGAGGGTGTGCAACAGGCGCTATTAAAAATTCTTGAAGGCACGGTGGCTAGTGTTCCGCCCCAGGGTGGACGCAAACATCCACATCAGGAGTTTATACAGATTGATACCACTAATATCTTATTTATTTGCGGCGGTGCCTTTGACGGTATTGATAAGATTATTGGCTCGCGTACCGGTAAGAAGACAATGGGATTTGGCGCTGAAATCAAGAGTAAAGAGAAAAACCAGGTGGGCGAAGTTCTACGGCGGATTTTGCCTGAGGATCTCTTACGGTATGGTTTAATTCCTGAGTTTGTAGGCCGGTTGCCGGTGATTGTAACGCTTGATGCTTTGGACGAAGCAGCGCTTATTCGGATATTAACCGAGCCTAAGAATGCTTTGGCTAAGCAGTACCAGAAGTTTTTGGAACTTGATAATGTACAACTCGAGTTCAAGGAAGAGGCGCTTAAGGCGATTGTTGAAGAAGCTATGAAACGCAAAACCGGGGCGCGAGGACTCAGGGCCATTATTGAAGGTATTATGCGCAATGTAATGTATGATGTGCCATCACGCACTGATGTAGCAAAATGCATTGTAACGAAGGAAGTCGTGCAGAATAAGGAAGAACCCATTATGGTAACGATAGACCGTAAGACTAAGAAAAAAGAAGAGTCTGCCTAATAGTAAAAAGCATTCCGGTTCATTCGGAATGCTTTTTACTATTTAGTCCAAGACTGTAGTTGCGGTTTATTTTTACATAAGCGCCGAAATATGGCGACCCAGCGTTTGGGATAAAATAGTGTCATCTGCCTATACTAAAACTACAATAAGATGCTGTGGAAAGGAGGCTGGAAAAGTGGATTATGCTGTAAACCTGATTACTTTGATCCAGTTTTTTTTCGCGATCGTCATTGGTTTGTATTTTTGGAATCTTCTCCGGTCGCAGCAAGGAAACCGGGTGGCGGTGGAACGGGAGTCAAAGAAGGAAATGGATAAGTTGCAGAAACTAAGAGAGATATCCCTGACCGAACCGTTGGCAGAAAGGACGCGTCCCAATACTTTTGGAGAGATTGTCGGACAGGAAGAGGGGCTCAAAGCGCTTAGAGCTGCGCTTTGCGGACCAAATCCACAGCACGTAATTATGTATGGACCACCTGGCGTAGGTAAAACAGCTACAGCCCGATTGGTACTGGAAGAGGCAAAACGCAATGAACTTTCGCCTTTCGGTGGAGGGGCAAAGTTTGTGGAGCTTGACGCTACTACTGCGAGATTTGATGAACGAGGTATTGCCGATCCTTTAATTGGTACTGTTCATGATCCGATATACCAGGGCGCTGGGCCGCTTGGGATAGCCGGCATTCCCCAACCAAAACCTGGGGCGGTGACAAAGGCGCATGGCGGGATTTTGTTTATTGACGAAATTGGCGAACTTCATCATGTGCAGATGAATAAACTATTAAAGGTGCTTGAAGATCGCAAGGTTTTTTTGGAGAGTTCGTATTATTCAAGTGAGGATATGAATATACCAACCCATATTCATGACATATTTCAAAACGGCTTGCCAGCTGATTTTCGTCTTATTGGGGCGACAACGCATATGCCGCAAGATATTCCACCTGCTATTCGTTCCCGGTGTGTGGAGATATTTTTCCGACCGTTATTACCTGATGAGATTGGGCGAATTTGCTTAAATGCTGCCCGGAAGGTCAACTTGGAAATTGAGGATGCGGCGGTTGAGGTGGTAAAACACTACGTAACCAACGGCCGGGAGGCAGTAAATGTAGTGCAGATTGCCGCCGGTTTAGTTATGAATGATAAGCGTAACGTTATTAGCGTCGCTGACGTGGAGTGGGTGGTGAACTTTGGGCAATATAGTCCTAGGCCGGAAAAGAAAATTGCCAGTACGCCCCAGGTGGGATTTGCTAATGGTTTGGCAGTATATGGTGCGAATATTGGTACGGTGATAGAAATAGAAGTTTCTGTACGTCCCAATCCATTAGGACGGGGAAATGTGATGATAACAGGAGTGGTGGAGGAAGAAGAGATTGGTACTCCAGGTCGGATGATGCGCCGAAAAAGTATGGCGAAAGGCTCGCTGGATAATGTACTTACAGTGCTTTCAAATCAGTTTGACATCGACTTTTCCAAATATGATGTTCATGTTAATTTTCCCGGCGGCGGGCCTGTTGACGGACCATCGGCTGGAGTGTCGGTAGCTACAGCCATTTATTCAGGAATAAACAATATTCCTATTGATAATGTAGCTGCGATGACTGGTGAGGTGTCAATACGCGGTTTGGTAAAGCCTGTAGGTGGCGTTACCGCTAAGATCACAGCCGCAAAGCAAGCTGGGGCTCGAAGAGTTATTATTCCCAAGGATAATTGGCAGGAAATATACAGGAACATAGGAATTGAAGTTGTTGCTGTTGAAACGCTGGAAGAAGTACTTGAAAACGTGCTTGTAAAATCGAATGATGTATGCCATCTAGGAATTTTTGCTCCTCAACATGATTTTTTAAGCGCCATTGGGGTAAAGGCTTAGTATATGGTTCGGTATTTCTCTGCAAAATGATGCGGAGAAATATTTTTTTGCTGATTTTCGGCTATATGCAGTCAATAGGTTGGCTGCATATAGCCGAAAATACCAATAAATAAAGGTAGTGTGGCAGATTTGGTGTTAGCATCAGGAGCGAAGGTACAAAGTAAGTAGCAACAGCAAAAAAAATTGCGAAAGGATTTTTTGCTGTTGCTTAAGAATATTTATAAATAGCGAAGTTGAAACTAACACTGGCGGTTGAATTTGAAGGAGGAGAGATTATGGCTAAATTAACCCGGAATATTCCGCTATTGCCGCTTAGAGGCATTTTAGTTTTTCCATATATGATTATTCACCTTGATGTTGGGCGGGAAAAATCTATCAGTGCTTTGGAAGAATCTATGGTTCGTGACCGCTTAATTATGTTGGCTACTCAGCGAGATGCTCAGAATGACAAGCCGGAGCCGGATGATATTTTCCCTATTGGTACAGTTGTGGAAATTAAGCAATTGTTGAAGCTACCTGGCGGTACTATAAGGGTGCTGGTTGAGGGTATGCATCGGGCTGAGATTATTAACTATGTGGAAAAAGATCCTTTTTATATGGTTGAAATTCGCGAGCATGATGAGGTGGAGCAAAAGACACCAGAAGTTGAGGCTCTTACCAGGACTGTTGTTCATCAGTTTGAACAATGGGTCAAACTCAGTAAGAAGATTCCTGCGGAAACGTTGGTATCAGTAGTGGTAGTGGAAGAACCTGGGCGCTTGACTGATCTTATAGCTAGCCACTTATCACTTAAAATCGAAGATAAGCAGCAACTTTTAGACGCTGTTGATGTGAAAGCACGTCTGGAAAAACTTTGCGATATTCTCGGACGGGAGATGGAAATTCTCGAGTTGGAGAAGAAGATCAATGTCCGGGTACGCAAGCAGATGGAGAAGACGCAGAAGGAGTATTATCTCAGAGAGCAGCTAAAGGCTATCCAGAAGGAACTGGGCGACAAAGAGGATCGCACCGCTGAGGTCGATGAATATCGGCAACGGATGAAGGAACATGAACTGCCAAAGGAAGTTGCCGATAAAATTCAAAAAGAAATTGAACGGCTGGAAAAGATGCCACCGATGGTGGCAGAAAGTGCGGTTATTCGTACATATTTGGATTGGTTGTTGGCTTTACCGTGGTCCAAGGATACTACTGACCGGTTGGATATTGCCAGCGCTGAGGAAATATTGGAGGAGGACCATTACGGCTTAGAAAAGGTCAAGGAGCGGATATTGGAGTATTTATCTATCCGTACACTTGCGGCAAAAATGAAGGGGCCTATTCTTTGTTTAGTTGGCCCGCCAGGGGTTGGAAAAACATCGTTAGCTCGTTCTATTGCTCGGGCGATGGAACGTAAGTTTGTCAGAGTATCGCTAGGCGGCGTACGTGATGAAGCTGAAATCCGCGGACATCGCCGTACATATGTCGGAGCGCTTCCAGGCCGAATAATTCAGGGGATGCGTACCGCTGGTTCTTGTAATCCCGTTTTTCTTCTGGATGAGATTGATAAGATGAGTGCTGATTTTCGGGGCGATCCGTCAGCGGCACTTTTAGAGGTTCTTGACCCTGAACAAAATAATACTTTTAGCGATCATTATATCGAAGTTCCTTTCGACCTTTCACGTGTACTGTGGGTGGTTACCGCAAATGTAATGCATAATATTCCTCGCCCGCTGCTGGACCGGATGGAGGTAATCAATATTGCTGGGTATACCGAAGAGGAGAAGGTTCAGATTGCCAAACGCTATTTGGCACCAAAGCAAGTTAACGACCATGGTTTAACTGATAAGCAGATTTTATTTTCGGAAGGGACTATTCAAAAGGTTATCCGTGATTATACCAGAGAAGCAGGTGTGCGTAACCTGGAACGCAATATAGCCAATCTGTGTCGTAAAGCGGCCCGGCAAATTGTTCAGGACAAGCGTGTGATGGTTAAGGTTACGGCGCAGAATCTTCATACCTTTCTGGGGGCTCCTAAGTTTCGTCATGCGCAGGCTGAGCGCAATAGCGAGGTCGGTGTGACCACTGGACTTGCCTGGACTGAAGTCGGTGGTGATGTGCTGGGAGTAGAAGTTTCAACCATGAAAGGCAAAGGCAAGTTGACACTTACCGGACAGCTTGGTGAGGTAATGCAGGAATCAGCTCAAGCTGGTTTTAGCTATATTCGCAGTCGGGCCAAGGAGCTTAATATTGATCCGGAGTTTCATGAAAAAACTGATATTCATATTCATTTGCCGGAAGGCGCTATTCCAAAGGATGGTCCGTCCGCAGGGATTACTATGGCTACAGCGGTGGTATCGGCATTAACTGGAAAGCCGGTGCGCAATGATATTGCTATGACTGGCGAAATTACGTTGCGGGGCAGGGTATTGCCGGTGGGGGGCATAAAAGAAAAGGTACTGGCGGCTCATCGTGCCGGCATTAAAAAAATAATTCTGCCACAGGAAAATAAACGTGATTTGGACGACATTCCGGCAAATGTCAAACGAAACCTGGAGTTTTCGCTTGTGGAGCATATGGATGAGGTGCTGAAAACAGCTTTGGTGAGCGAAACGTGACGATGCATGTTTTAAACGCCAGATACATGGCTTCGGCGGTTAGGGCCGATCAGTATCCGCTTGATGACATGCCGGAAGTCGCATTTATCGGACGCTCAAATGTTGGCAAGTCATCGCTTATTAATTCGCTGTGTCGCCATGGTGGTTTGGCTCGTATAAGTGGAACTCCAGGTAAAACCCAGACGCTAAATTTTTATTCTGTAGCTGTGAAGTTGGATGAAACTGAGCGCAGTGCCTTTTGGCTGGTTGATTTGCCCGGATACGGCTATGCTCGCACTGGTCGTGGTACTCGGCGGCAATGGACGAAATTTATTGATGAGTATCTGGCAGGATCTAAGCGCCTGAAGCTGGTTTGTCAACTTATTGACATTCGTCATCCGCCGATGGAAAGCGATGTTCAGGCGTTTCGACGTTTGACTGAAATGGGACTGCCGGTTATGATAATTGGTACTAAGGCGGATAAGATTTCGCGAATGGCGATAAAAAAGCATACAGGTTTAATCAGATCAGGGCTGGAGCTTAGAGCGGAGCAAGAGATGATAGTATATTCTGCTGCGAATGGGACCGGTCGGGATGAGTTGCTTGACGTCATCAACCGAATTTTGTTAAAATAATAACCGCGGGGCGATACAATATGTTTGCCATTTTACTTAATTAGATAGCCAGAGGATACTATGATTAGCGAGTTCGATAAAAAGTTGCTGAATATTATTCAGGGCGATTTGCCGCTTTCTAAGCGGCCGTTTGCGCTTGTTGCGAAGCGGTTGGGCGCAAAAGAGAGCTTTGTGCTTGAACGGCTAAACAGTCTTAAGGCAGAGGGATATATTAGACGACTCGGCGCGTTCTTCGACTCGGAGCGTCTTGGGTATAAAGGGACGCTGGTGGCGTTGGCGGTTGAGCCGGATATGGTAGCAGCGGTAGCTGAAGTAATCAATTCATATCCTGGGGTTACACATAATTATGAACGTGATGGAAGCTATAATCTTTGGATTACGCTTTTGTCGCTTAATGCCGAGGAAGAAGAAGGTATTATTTCTGCAATAAGTGCAATACCAGGCGTTAACCGGCTGCTCAATTTACCTGCTTCTGAAAAGTTTAAGGTGAATGTGCAGTTTAATTTGGAGTAGATTGGATGCTAGATGAGCTGGATAGGAAGATTATCGCTGCTATGCAGGACGAATTGTCATTGGTAAGTGAGCCTTACCGGGATATTGCGGCAGCGGTAGGTATTACAGAGGACGAGCTCTTTGCCAGACTAGAGAGTTACCGTCGGTCAGGATATATGCGGCGGATGGGGGCAGTTCTGAGACATCGCAAGGTGGGGTTTTCCGCCAATGCCTTGTGTGCTTGGCTTGTGCCGATGAAACGTCTTACGGAAGTTGCGATGCTGATGATTTCCTATCCTTTAATCAGCCATTGTTATGCGCGGGTGGCCCATACTGAGTGGCCTTATAATTTTTATACAATGATTCACGGTCATACCAGGGATGAGTGCAGGGAATTTGCGGCCCAACTGGCTGAAGAAACCGGCCTGAAGGATTATGTTATGCTTTTCAGTACCCGTGAGTGGAAAAAAACGAGTATGCGTTACTTTGGAGGCTAGCAAGCATGATGAAGAATTTTACCCAAGTTATGAATGCAGCACAGGAAATTCCTCTCGCCAGGGTGGCGGTAGCCGCAGCACATGATGATGCGGTGCTTGAGGCTGTACGGGGAGCGATGGAACTGGAAATTGCAAAGTTCACTCTGGTGGGCGATGCAGCGAAGATCAACGCTTTAGCCAGCGAAATGGGAATTAATCTTGCCAAATTGAAGATTATTGATGAACCCGATAACCGTAAGGCGGCGCTACATGCTGCTTCGCTGGTATCAAGTGGTCACGATGATATTCTTATGAAAGGACTTTTGAGTACTGCTGATCTTTTGCGGGCGGTCTTAGACAAGGAAGTCGGCCTCCGTAGCGGACGTCTGTTGAGTCATGTTTTTGTCATTGAAGCCAAGGGCTATGACCGATTGATTTTGATGACTGATTGTGCCATGAATATCAAGCCGTCGCTGGAGCAAAAGGTTGAAATTATCCGTAATTGTGGTAGTTTGGCCAAAGTATTAGGAAAAGAGCCTGCACGGGTCGCCGCATTGGCGGCGGTAGAAGTGGTTAACCCAGATATGCCAGCTACGCTGGATGCAGCTGCTTTGGCAAAAATGGCTGAACGTGGTCAGATAAAGGATTTTATAATTGACGGACCGCTGGCACTCGATATCGCGATTAGTATTGAAGCTGCCAGTCACAAGGGCCTTACTGACAGCCATGCGGCTGGACAGGCTGATGTTCTCTTAGTGCCAAATATCGAGGTCGGGAATGTATTAGCTAAATCAGCAGTATATTTTGGAGGCTGTCGGATTGCTGGGTTAGTGTTAGGGGCATCTAAGCCAGTGGTGCTGACGTCAAGGTCTGATACTTTTGAAGCTAAAATTTTATCAATTGCGTTAGCTAATCTTGTAGGAAATTACGAAAAAAACCGCTAATCTGGAGTCAAGTAATCAGCTAATATAATAAAAAGTAATTCACCAGGTGAACATGTGATTTTAGCAAAATTACATGTTCACCTGGTGAATTTTTTTTTGATATTATAATTGAATGAATCACCGATTATTTTACGGAAAAACTATAGATATGGCACGAAGAAGACTTAACGTTATTAGGTATGAAGGGCCTGGGGTTACCCGTCCTTTATATAGATGGAAATAACCTATAGTTTTTAGGAGGTGTGGTTATTATGGCGGATGTATCATTGAAAGGTGAGCAAAGAGTATTCATGACAGGTAATGAAGTAGTTGCGTGGGCTGCTGTTGCAGCAAAAGTTGATATTATGTACGGATACCCTATTACACCACAAAATGAAATTATGCACTATTGGACGAGGCTAGCACCAAAATACGGGAAGAAATTCCTTCAGACTGAAGATGAGATTTCAGCAGGCTTTACGATGCTTGGTGGGGTTATGACCGGACGTAAGGCCTTTACTGCTACCGCCGGTCCTGGGAATGTCCTAATGCAGGAATCGGCAGGTATGGCCGAAATGATGCGTTTGCCAGCGGTTTTTGTTATTCAGCAGCGTGGTGGTCCTTCTACGGCAACGGTTATTTATGCGCAGCAGGAAACTACGTTGACAGCTTTCGGCGGTAACGGCGAAGGCCATCGGCTTGTCTATTCAACTGCAACCCATCAGGAGTTATTTGATTACACAATTAAGGCATTCAACTCTGCCTGGACCTATCGCTTCCCAACTTTTGTTTTGGGTGATGGGTATCAGGCTAAAATGCGTGAATCATTGACTATTTATGAGCCGGAAGCAAAGGGCGTAAAGTTGGTTCAGCAACAAGCGTTGGTTGGCGAGAATAAACCAGGTAAAAAATTTAGGCATCTTAGAAATACCTATAATACTGAGGATGAACTGTATGAGGTGGTTATGGCTAACCAACGCGAGTGGGACGTTATGGCAAAAAAAGTTGTGGAGTGGTCAGCTGAGGGCTGCGAAGATGCCGAAGTGGTCATGGTGACTCACGGCGTGGTTTCTCGGGCTGCGTTGAGTGCATACCAACAACTGCGCGCCAAGGGAAAAAAGGCAGGGTTCTTTCGGCCGATTACCGTTCGCCCATTTCCAGATCAACAACTGGCTGATGCAGTTAAGGGAGCTAAAAAAGTTTTAGTTGCTGAGTCTGCTTACGGCCAACTATTGAAAATGGTCAAAGAGGCTTTGTATGGAAAGAACGTCGAACTAGTGCCAATGCTTCGGCCGGGAATTGGGATTACGACCGAAGAACTTATCGAAGAATATAACAAACTGTAGGGCAGGGGGAAAGAAGATATGCAAGAACTGAAAGAAAATAATGTTCTTCAGCCAGCGATTCCTAGGAGCTGGAACGAAGAAACAAAACCACATAAGTTCTGTCCCGGTTGCGGTCATGGGATCATTCTCAAAGCTCTTGGGGAAGCCATTGATGAATTAGGCATTATTGATCAAGTGGTGTTTGGCTGTGATATTGGTTGTTCTCTGCTTTCATGGGACTTCTTCGCATGTGACAGCGTACAGACGCATCATGGCAGGACGACGCCAACAATTACCGGAATGAAACGGGCTAACTCTGATATTGTTGGCATCGCTTATATGGGTGATGGTGGCGGTTATGCGATTGGCTCGCAGCATCTTTTTAATGCCGCAGTACGAAATGAACGAATTACTGTTATTTTGTGCAACAACTGCAACTATGGTATGACCGGTGGGCAGATGGCACCGACGACGCTGCCGGGGATGAAGACTGAGACATCACCGTACGGACGGGATGTTAATGAAACTGGTTACCCGACTAAGGGGCCAGAAATGGTGGCAGCGGTGGCGCCAGAAGGTGCTTATGTGGCGCGTGGCAGCATTGCCAATGTCCGTCAGTTAAAAGGGTTTATAAAAAAGGCATTGGAAAATCAGTTAGCCGGCAGTGGCTTCTCATTTGTGGAATGTCTGTCGTCTTGTCCGACAAACTGGCGTACTAATGCTAAGCAGACATGGGAATTCGTTGAAAAGGATATGGCAGAATACTTCAAGGTAGGAGAACTGCGTATACCGCAGGCGAAGGAGGGGTAGACATGGCAGACGTCATTAAAATTGTCCTGGCTGGTGAAGGCGGACAGGGGGTGCAGTCAATTGCGGAAATTTTGGCCGAAGCGGCCAACGAAGAAGGCAAAAGTGCTCTTTACATTCCAAATTTCGGGGTAGAACAGCGTGGTGGAGTTTCTATCGCGTATGTTCAAATCAGTGACGGGCATATTGGCGCCCCAAAGTTTCAGAAGGCTGATATCCTGATTCCTCTAAGCGCTCGGGCGGTGAAACGGACCAAACAGCATGCTGGAAAAGAAACGGTATATATATATGATAACTCACTGGTGCAGGAGGCCGAAGTTAATGATAACATCGTCGGACTGCAGTATTTTGACGTTACACCGCCTTGTCCTGTTAGCAATACGCCTAATGATGATTTACCGCAGGACTTGATTTCTGGAGAACCGAAAACTTGTTCTTTTACAAAGTCCGGACCAGGTATCGATCCTGCTGATATTCCGGCTGATGTGGCGCGAGTAATTCCGATTCCTGCAAACGATATCGCCAAAGATGAACTGCATCCCCGGGTTTTCAATATTATCATTCTTGGCGCTGTAATTGCAGCAACCAAGGTGTTGCCAATGGAATCAATCAAAACGGCGCTGGAAGTAAAACTTGGCGAAAAATTTAAGAGTAATCCTAAACTGCGAGAGATGAACTTTACTGCTTTGGACCGGGGTTATCAGCTCATTAAGAACGCGGTGAGGAGGGGATAAGATGGCGAAAGTCAACTGGGAGTCGGCGGTGGCCGAAAGTGAAAAAGGCATATGGGCTGTTTTCCCCGGAATGTGTAAAGGTTGTGGCTTGTGCATTGAGAAATGTCCAGTTAAATGCATAGGTTGGTCTGAAGGGCTAGGTGTTTATGGAACACCTAGGGTACAAGCAAATATGGAAAAATGCATTGTCTGTGGTATTTGCCAAATGGTTTGTCCTGATTGCGCAATCAGGGTGGAAAAAAAGAAATAAATGGAAATCTTGGAGTAGACCAGCATTAGTCTTTTGGTGTATGATAGAGGCACAATGGTATTGGGTTGGGTGATTATGTGAAACAGCACACCATGTTTGATTTGGTGCAAGACGAGCTTGGATTGGTCGAGAAAAAATTGGCGGCTGTTATTGAGTCGGAAGACGACATATTGACAGAAATGGGAGTTCATTTACTTCGGGCGGGTGGCAAACGTCTGCGGCCCGCTCTATATTTTTTGTGTGCCAAGGCCAGATGCATGGAAGAGCATGGTAGTATTCCGATTGCGGCGGCTATCGAATTAATCCATATGGCTACTTTGGTACATGACGATGTGCTTGACAATGCTTCAACTCGTAGAAGCCATCCTACTGCTAATGCAAGATGGGGGAATCATGCTTCGGTGCTGGCGGGAGATTATTTGTTCGCTAAAGCATTTTCTTTAGTTGCCGGTGATGGCAATAAAACGGCACTCAGTATTCTTACAAACGAAATCTGTGCTATATGCGAAGG
Organism: Bacillota bacterium; assembly: GCA_017889635.1. GTDB lineage: Bacteria > Bacillota > Negativicutes > Sporomusales > CTSoil-080 > CTSoil-080. Next base: position 15,968 of record JAGGAC010000007.1, read on the forward strand.
CGAAATTGCTCAGATCCGCGATAACTTTAATATCAATCAAGATGAGAAAGATTATTTGGTACGAATCAGAAAAAAAACGGCCGGATTTATTGCAGCAAGTTGCGAACTGGGGGCAATAGCTGCTGGGCTTTCTAACGCTGAAATAAAATCATTATATAATTATGGTCTTGCTGTCGGTATGGCTTTTCAGATTACTGACGACATTTTTGATGTGACGGCGTCAGCAGAGCAAATCGGCAAACCTGTCGGCAATGATCTTAAACAGGGGATTTTAACCCTTCCGGTTATTTATGCTTTGACCCATGGTAGTCGCAGGGACGAACTTGTGAAGTTAATTGCAGGCAGAGACATGTCGGAAGATAAACATAGCCAGTGCATGGATATTGTTCTTGGTACAGACGCGGTAGAATATTCTTATCAAAAGGTTGCCGAGTATTTAGCTATTGCTAAGGCAAATCTGCCAAAGTTAATAGGGGATGATGTTGGGGCTGTACTTTTAACGGTAGCTGATTTTATTGGGTTGCGCAAATATTGAACAGCACTAATATAAGATTTTTAAATGTAAAAGGAGAGTGGCTGGTGTCGGCGCTCTTCTTTTAATTATGGGTAAGTTTTGTATGGCGGCGAGGGCTGTATTGTTTTTTTCTTGCTGGACAAGTATAATAAAATCAAATATCTGGAAAGGATGTGGAGACATGTTCAATTTCAGCATGCCAGAACTAGTTTTAATATTGGTTATCGCGCTGGTAGTGTTTGGACCAGGCAAGCTTCCTGAAGTTGGAAAAGCTGTGGGCAAAGGCTTGAATGAGTTTCGACGGGCGATGAGTGATAAAGAAGAACAAGTTAATATTACGCCTAAAACACCGGAAAGTAGAAATATACAAAATACTACAGAAGTAAAGAAGTCTCAGGAATAGAGGGTGTTAGATGTCTGATAAACTTGCTAACGAATACCTTGAGGATGAAGAAGTAAGCACTGGCGCTGAAATGTCGCTCATTGATCATCTCCAGGAATTGAGGCGGCGGCTTATTATCAGCATAGCGGCAATAGCTGTAGCCAGCGGAGCTGCTTATTTCTATGCTCAAGAGCTAGTGCATATCATTACTGCGCCTGTCGGCAAGATGTATTATATGAATCCGGCGGAAGCTTTTTTTTCTTATCTAAAAGTATCGGTTTTCGCCGGTTTTCTTGTTGCTTCGCCAGTTGTTTTATATGAACTGTGGGCTTTTGTGGTACCAGCACTTACCAAAAGGGAGCGCAAGGCTTCGTTTATTTTAGTGCCGGCGTCAGTGACGCTGTTTTTTATTGGGCTTATTTTTGCATATTTTTTGGTGCTCCCAGCAGGCATTCGCTTTTTTATGGGGTTCGCTACCGAGGATTTACAGCCTATGCTTTCTTTGGGTCAGTATTTATCTTTTGTAATTTCTTTTTTGTTGCCGTTCGGGTTTGTGTTTGAGCTACCGTTGGTAATTCTGGTACTGGCCAAGTTAGGACTAATAAATTCGGCATATTTGGCCGGTAAACGTAAGCATATTTTGGTATTGTCATTTGTTGTGGGCGCAATCATTTCCCCTACACCGGATATTTTTTCCCAAACGATGATAGCAGTTCCGCTACTAATTTTATATGAAGTTAGTATTTTGTTAGTTAAGTATGGATTGGGTAAGTAGAACTGGGGTAAGTCGAAATTACTGAAATAATTGATCGTATATATTTGTACTTATGTTACAAAAGTGTAACAAGTCGGTGATATAAATGTAATATTTGAGTAGGATAATAAAGCGGATGGATAAATAGCTAAACAGGGGATGAAATTAAATGAAAAATACAATTATAGCGATTCTTATGGGAGTAGTTGCTTTTGGTGGGGCAATAAATCATGATATTAGTAAAGCAAATGCTAGCGATTTTATTCAATGGTATTGGCACACTGATCAAATTATGGCAAGGGTAACAAGTGCTACAAATGTTCCGCGATATATTGCCGCTTACTTTCTTCAAGAAGGAAACACTCCACATGATGTTGTAATGGCAGGAATGCTTACTAGTGACTCTAAAGACCTGAACATTAGAATAAGTTCAATGACCGAAATACTGTCCATGAAGAAGATTAATAATAGTTGGCTGGAGGTAGCTGAGGCTTTGGGCGTGGATAAAGAAACGTGCCAAGAGTATTTAGATAGAGTCAGCGATATGGTTTGAACTATGAAAAATGACTGAACGTGTCAGTCATTTTTTATCTAAAGCAGCAGTTAATGTTAAATATTAGGGTGGCCGACTGGGGACTACAAAATAAATTCTGGCGTAAGCTTGTTTCCTTAAATGGAGACGTAGCTTGCGCCATTTTTAGTAGGGCCAGCGGTGGTTGTTATTGCCTTTGGTGCTAGTAGTATGATATATTAAAATGCAGGAATTTCTGCGGTTAATATAATATTGATTCTGCATCTTAAGGAGTGATTATTTCGCGAAAATATTTATGGATTATTGTTGTAATTATACTCATTAGCATTTGTTTCTATAGTTTTGGTGTTAAAGACAAAGCCACTCAGTCCGGAGGTAAGGCGGAGGTGCAGACTGAAACAGGCGTGACAGTGGGAAAGACTGTGCCGCAGTTTACTCTTGACGGTATTGATGGAAAATCAATTTCGGTTGGTGCTAAGGGAAAAACTTATGTATTGAACTTTTGGGCTACTTGGTGTCCGCCGTGCCGCGATGAAATTCCCGAGTTAGATAAGTTTGCTCTAAAACATCGCAACGATATTCAGTTCTACGCAATTAATATCGAGGAAGAAAGTAAAGAGGTTGCGGATTTTTTAAAAAGTAACAACTATACTTTCCCAGTTCTAATTGATAAGGACGGGGCAGTAGCCGAGACCTTTCACGTAACAGCTATACCAACAACTCTAGTAGTTGACTCCCAAGGCATTATCAGGTACCGCACGACTGGCGGTGTGACAGGGGAAGAACTGGAAAAGGTAATTAAGGGATTGTGAGATGATAGCACGGAGCTAATAATGTATTTGGTTAAGAGCAGCGTTTTGCTGCTCTTTATTTATAGAAAAAGGTAATTAATAACAGGATTTAATTGGTACGGTGCAGAAAGGCATATTTCATATAAGTGAGCCTTGGGTTCGGAGGGGGATTGCCCTCACAGAATACTTAGAGCGAACTTAGTTCGAGCCTTACAGGCTGTTAAAACGAGATAAATATTGAGGGGAGAAGCGGCAAAATGAGCAAATCAGACAACCTTGAAAGCAGGTGCATTGAGCATGCAGTTGAAGAATTTACTAAAGGGGGATTATACTGCAGTGAGGCGATTCTGAAAGCATTTAGTGAGAGCTATGATCTTGGCCTGACACCGGAGTTGTATAAGATTGCAACAGCTTTTGGGGTGGGACTTGGTGGAGCTAAGTGCTGCTGTGGCTGTGTGACCGGTAGTGCGATTGTTCTTAGCTTGGTTACAGGTCGGAACACTGCAGTGGAATCTGAGGACTTGGCTTTTTCTGTATCCAGTCAGCTCCATGACGAATTTAAAAAGCGCTTCAAAGCTACTTGTTGCCGAGTATTGACAAGCAAGGTTGAATGGTTGTCGCCGGAGCACTTAGAACAGTGTGCCTGCTATGTACGTGGAGCAGCCGAAATAACCACCGACATATTAAAGACAAAGTTAAACAAAAACCCTAATCCAGTTAACAAAGGTTAACTGTAATTAATTAGCTTTTATCATTAACCGCCTGAAAGACTCCGTCATCTTAGGGCGGAGTCTTTCGGGCTATAATACTTGAACTTTATATGAAAAATAGGATGTTTACGCTTTTTTTACTTGGACGGCGCATACTTTGTATTCGTAGGTTTTGGTAACTTTGTCGTAAGCGCCGTTAGTTACTTCGTTGGTGGGGGTAGCGGAGAAGTGGAAGGACATCCAGACAATGCCGGGGGCTACAGCATCGGTTAGCCAAGCTTTGGCGGTTACACTACCTCGCCGGGATGAAATTCTGACAAGGTCATTTTCCTTGATGTCGAGTTTTATTGCATCCTCGGGATTAAGCATCATCCGTTCTTCGGGAGCATGTTCGCTCAGCCGTTTGGAGTATTTATGGGTACTTACGTTATAGTGATAGAGAATGCGACCGGTTGTCAAAAGAAAAGGGAATTCTTCGTCCGGTACTTCCGCCGGCGGTTCGTATTCCACCGCCATGAAGTAACCAAGGCCGCAGGTAAAATTACCGCCACTGTGGAGGTACGGCGTTCCTGGATGACCGGCTTCGGGGACTGGCCATTGCAGCCCAGTGGCATCGATGCGGTCATAATTTACACCGGTGTAAGCCGGGGTGAGCTTAGCTATTTCGTCCATTATTTGACACGGGTGGTCATAGTGCATTGAATAACCCATACGAGTAGCCAGGTCAGCAATTATTTGCCAGTCAGGACGGCTTTTTCCGATCGGAGCGATGGCCTGTCGAACTCGTTGAATCCGCCGTTCGGTATTGGTAAAAGTACCGTCCTTTTCTGCGAAACTGGAGGCTGGAAGGATAATATCAGCTAATTTGGCAGTTTCGGTAAGAAAGAGGTTTTGGACTACCAGAAAATCGAGATTGAGTAGTCCGCTACGGATATGATGTGCATCCGCATCGGAAAGAACCGGATCTTCCCCCATGATATACATGGCTTTAAGATCGCCGCGGTTTGCGGCATCAAACATATCTGGAAGTGTTAACCCCGGTTTATCTGATAGAATAGTGTTCCAGGCTTTTTCAAATTTCTTTTTGCTTTCTGGTTGGGATACCTGCTGGTAGCCAGGATAAACGTTGGGTAGAGCTCCCATGTCGCAGGAGCCTTGGACATTGTTTTGTCCCCGCAAAGGGTTAACGCCAGTGGAAGGTTTGCCGATATGGCCGGTGAGCATGGTCAGATTAGCCAAACTCATAACATTATCAGTGCCGCAGGTGTGTTCGGTGATGCCAAGAGTATAGAAAATAGAGGAACGTTCCGAGGTGGCATAGAGTTTGGCAGCTTTATATAATTGTTCAGCTGGGACGCCGGTGATTTTTTCTACCAGGTCGGGGGGATATTTTTCTACCACGGCTTTAACCTTGTCAAAACCGGTGGTGCAATTGGCGATAAATTTCTGATTTGACCATTCGTTCCTGATGATAATGTGCATCAGACCGTTGATAAGCATAACATCGGTGCCAGGTTTGAGACGCAGCCAGATATCGGCTTTTTGAGCCATTTCCGTTTTTCGCGGGTCGGCTACAATAAGTTTGGCACCCTTTCTCAAGGCCTGGCGCATTTTTGCGCCGATGACAGGATGGGCTTCTGAGGGGTTGGCGCCAATAATAAACATTACCTTACAGTCTGGTATTTCATTGATGGAGTTGGTCATTGCCCCAGAACCAAACGAAGTGGCTAGACCTGCTACTGTGGGACTGTGGCAGGTTCGGGCACAGTGATCAATGTTGTTGGTGCCGATTACTGCCCGCATGAATTTTTGCATTAGGTAGTTGTCTTCGTTGACACACCTTGCCGAGCTAACAGCTGCTAGTGCGTCACTACCATAGGTGTTCTTTATTGTTGAGAATTTTTTTGCGATGATGTCCAGGGCTTCATCCCAAGTGCTTTCAACAAAATTCCCATTCTTTTTAATAAGGGGAACAGTAAGACGTTCCGGGCTATGAACATAGTCGGTGCCGAACCGCCCCTTTACACACAGAAGGCGGCCATTAACCGGGCCTTCCAGATTAGAGGTAACACCGATTACCTTTCCATTCTTGACGTTTAGGTCGAAGTTACAGCCTACTCCGCAGAAGGGGCAGGTGGTTTTTACCTTTTTATCAGGTTTTCCAACACCGAAAAGAGACTTTTCAGTGAGTGCACCTACTGGGCAGGCAGAAACGCAGGTGCCACAAAAGACGCAAGACGAGTCTTTCATAGTGGAATCGAAGGTTGGGGTGACTTTACTGGTAAAACCGCGTTCAGTCCATTCCAGTACATTACAGACTTGCACTTCTTTGCAAACTCTGACGCAACGGCCACACAGCACGCATTTGGAATTATCTCTGATAATAAAAGGATTGCTATCATCAAGCTGATATTTGCGTTTTTCTCCTGTAAAGCGGACATTTCTTATACCAAGTTCATGGGCCAGCGACTGAAGTTCACAGGTCTGGCTGCGTTGGCAGGTAGGGCACTCCTGAGGATGGTTGGCTAAAAGCATTTCTACAACCGTTCGGCGTGCTTCAAGGACGGCTGGGGTATTGGTGCTGACTTCAAGCCCTTCGCTGACAGGATAAGTACAGGCTGTGACTAAGCTGCGTGCTCCTTTTATTTCTACGACGCAGACACGGCAACTACCCTCGGGCGAGAGGTCGGACAAATAGCAGAGAGTCGGTATGTGAATAGCCAGTTTTGTAGCTGCTTCAAGAACTGTTATATTGGATGGTACGCTGACTTTATTGCCGTCGATAGACAGAGTAACTTGGCTCATTTATTTCGCTCCTTTTAGAGATGAAGAGTAGTATGGACAACTTACTAACAAAAAATTCTTCATTTTTAGATAAGTTCCTGCGTAAGCTGTAATACCTTGACAATTGTTTCGGTGGGAAGTATATTGTATCTAACACTATTTTATATAAGATATTGGCGAGGAAGGGAAGAGTACGTCCAGTGCGACCGGTTCAGAGAAGAAGCCCTTGGCTGGAAGGCTTCACGGTGCAAACGGCGGAAGGTCAGCCTGGAGCTGTTGTGCTGAATATTTTAATAGGCGCAACCGGTAGCCCCGTTAAAGGCAATAGAGCCGATAGTCTGAAATAGGCTACTCGGGAAGCAAGGTGGTACCACGAAGGGGTTCTTTCGTCCTGTGGAGATGAAAGGGCTTTTTTATTTTGTAGTCTATTTAAGGAGGAAAAATAATGGGTAATAATATTCCTACTGTTTACGATCCCCAGGCGGAGGAAAGCAAATGGTATTCTTTTTGGGAAGAGCAGAGGCTTTTTCATGCAGCAGTGGATAAAGATAAAACTCCGTTTAGTATCGTAATTCCACCACCGAATGTAACCGGTCAGCTACATATGGGGCATGCGCTGGATAACACTCTTCAAGATATTCTAATCCGTACAAAAAGAATGCAAGGCTATGACACCTTATGGATGCCAGGCGCCGATCATGCCGGTATTGCTACCCAGATAAAGGTCGAAGAAGTAATTGCTAAAGAGGACGGAGTTTCTCGTTATGACCTTGGACGCGAAAAATTTATTGAGAAGGTTTGGGCCTGGAAACAACAGTATGGTAGTCGTATTATCAACCAGCTTAAACGTTTGGGGGCATCCTGCGATTGGGAGCGGGAACGGTTTACTATGGATGAGGGCTGTTCGCAGGCGGTGCGAGAAGTTTTTGTTTCATTATATGAGAAAGGGCTTATTTACCAGGGAAACCGCATCACTAACTGGTGTACGCGCTGCAATACAGCGTTGAGCGATATTGAGGTTGAACATGAGGAAAAGCCAGGCTTTTTATATCATGTGCGCTATCCAGTAGAAGGTAGCGAAGGGGAGTTTGTCACTGTGGCTACCACTCGTCCGGAAACCATCTTGGGTGATACCGGTGTGGCGGTCAATCCGGACGATGAGCGCTATCGCCAATTAGTAGGTAAGTATCTTATTCTGCCTTTGGTGGGACGGAGGCTGCCAATTGTTGCCGATGAGTACGTCGATCCGTCATTTGGCACTGGGGCGGTGAAAGTAACTCCTGCGCATGATCCGAATGATTTTGAAATGGGGCTTCGTCACCAGTTGCCCCAGATAGTTGTTATTAATAACGATGGGACAATGGCTGCCAATACCGGGCGGTACGCTGGAATGGAGCGTTATGAGTGCCGCAAGGCTTTGGTAGAAGAACTAAAGCAAAAAGGCTATCTGGTTAAGATCGACGAGCATGTTCATTCAGTGGGCCATTGCCAACGTTGCCGTACAGTGGTGGAACCACTAGTATCTAAGCAGTGGTTTGTGGACATGAAGCCCTTGGCTGAGCCGGCTATCGCTGCTGTCGAATCGGGGCGTATTCAGTTTGTACCTGAAAGGTTTACCAAGATTTACTTAAACTGGCTGGCTAATATCCGGGATTGGTGTATTTCCCGCCAAATTTGGTGGGGACATCGCATACCAGCCTGGTATTGTGAATGTGGCGAAGTAGTAGTTTCCCGGCAGGATGTTACAAGTTGTCCGAAGTGCGGCGGTCAGCTAAAACAAGACCCTGATGTGTTGGATACTTGGTTCAGTTCGGCATTGTGGCCGTTTTCGACTATGGGGTGGCCTGATGAGACGGCGGAACTTAAACAGTTCTATCCTACAAGCGTGCTGGTCACCGGCTATGATATTATTTTCTTTTGGGTAGCTCGAATGATCTTTATGGGGCTGGAGTTCCAAAAGGAGATTCCGTTTAGTAAGGTGTTTATCCATGGTTTGGTTAGGGATGCTGAAGGCCGTAAAATGTCTAAATCGCTGGGCAATGGTATCGATCCTTTGGAAGTAATCGAAAAATATGGGGCAGATACACTACGATTTACTCTGGTTACCGGTAACACTCCAGGCAATGATATGAGGTTCTACTGGGAGCGGGTGGAGTCCAGCCGGAATTTTGCCAACAAGATATGGAATGCGTCGCGATTTGTATTAATGAATCTGGACGGTTTTGACCCTGCAGCTGTGCCGGGGGAGTTTACTCTTGCGGATCGCTGGATTTTGAGTCGGTACGCCAGTACTGTGGCGGAGATTACTGCCAATATTGAGGCTTTTGAGTTAGGGGAGGCCGCCAGGAAATTGTATGAGTTTATTTGGAATGAGTATTGTGACTGGTATATCGAGACTGCCAAAGCTCGGCTTTATAATAAGGAAGATGTTGTTAGCCGGGGTACAGCTCAATATGTTTTATGGAAGGTATTGAAGGGGACACTGGAGCTTCTTCATCCGTTTATGCCTTTTATTACTGAAACTATTTGGCAGCATTTGCCCCACTTGGGTGAGAGTATTGTGACTGCCGCCTGGCCGCTTGAACATCCACAACTGGTTGATGAAACCGCCGAAACCGAAATGACGTTGCTTATGGAAACAATTAAGTCCATCCGCAATATGCGTGCTGAGGTAAGTGTTCCGCCAGGCCGGAGAAGCGAGGTTATTTTGCAGGTTAGCGAAGAATGGAAAGAGGTATTTACTGCTAATATCGCCTACCTTAAAACTCTGGCAGCAGCTGATGCAGTGATTTGCCCTATGGTGGCTGATAAACCGGAAAATGCGATGACAGCAGTGATTGGTGGTGTAGAGATTTATTTACCGCTTAAAGGCTTGATTGATGTTGAAAAAGAAAAGGCCCGGCTGAAAAAAGAACTTTTGGCACTGGACAAGGAACTTAGCCGTATTTCTGGCAAACTCGCGAATGCTGGGTTTGTAGCGAAAGCCCCTGTTGAGGTCATTGAAAAGGAACGGGCAAAAGAGATTGAATATAAGGACAAGCAGGCGGCAATAAATGAGCGGATTGAGTATCTGGCAAAACTATAAGGAATTTGCGCTGGTTTGAGCGAAGGTCAAACAAGTGAATTTACTTTTAAGGGAGTGACCATTTTGACTTACGAACAATCGCTGGAATATCTGGCATCTCTTGGTAAGTTCGGGATGAATTTCGGTCTGGCGCGGATTGAAAAACTTTTAGCAATTATGCAGCATCCGGAGCGCCGTTATAAAATTGTTCATATTACCGGAACTAACGGCAAAGGTTCGACCACGTCAATGCTTACCGCCATTCTTAAAGCGGCGGGGATAAAAACCGCAATGTATACTTCACCGCACTTAACTGACTATACCGAACGGATGGTGGTAAATAGTCAGCCTATTAGCCACGAGGCTTTTGGTGAGGTTGTCAGGTATACCAGTGATTTCGTGGCTCAAATGGTCGGAGAAGGATGGGAGCACCCAACCGAGTTTGAGGTGTTGACTGCCGCTGCTTTTTACTATTTTGCTATTGCGGGGGTAGAATACGCGATAATCGAAGCCGGTTTGGGCGGTCTTTTGGACTCTACTAATGTTGTTCAGCCAGAAGTGGCGGTGATCACTAATGTAACGCTGGAGCATACTGATCGCTGCGGCGGGACGGTGGGAGAAATCGCTTACCATAAAGCGGGTATAATAAAACCTGGTGCACCGATAGTGACAGCAGCCTTGGGCGAGGCCTTGGAGGTAATACGGGCTAAGGCCGAAGAGAAAAAATCCAGGCTGTATGTCGCCGGACAGAATTTTGCTGGAGAATTTTCTGGTATAGAGGGCAAGCGGCAAGTGGTGACAGTGACGGTGAACGGGCATAAACTTCGTCCATTTGCGATGAATTTGTTAGGACATCACCAGGTGGAAAATGCCGCTTTAGCCGTGATGGCGGCGCTGATATTGGCAGAAAACGAAGCAAGAATAACATCTGAAGCTATTGATTTGGGATTAAAAACGGCCTACTGGCCAGGGCGATTTGAGTTTGTTGATGGTGAGCCGCCAATTGTTATTGATGGCGCGCATAATCCTGCGGGAGCAAAGGCGCTACGCTCGACCTTGGATGAATTTTTTCCAGGCCAAAAGGTAACGTTTGTTCTTGGTATTCTTGCTGATAAAGACGTGGCGTCAATATGCGATGCTATGGTCCGACCGAGAGATCAAGTGATAACGGTGGAGCCATTGTCAGACCGGGCAGCCGACCCTAAGGCGGTGGCAGAAAAGGTAACGTCGAGCCATGTTGAAGTGGGGGCTACGATTGCAGACGGGATTAGGCGCGCTATTACTTTAGCAGGATCTCGAGGCTTGATCTGTATAGCTGGGTCGCTATATCTCGTTGGTACAGCTAGACAATTTATCTACAGTAGACAAAATTACTCTGTCGAGATATAATATGGGTGATTCACAAAAAAAATTATTGGGTGAAGCCGTGAATATTTCGTATCGGACAACAACCATTTCATATCGATTAGATTATCTGATCGAGCACTGCATTTTAGCGGTGGCCTTTTTTTTGCCTATGTCTCTTAATGTGGGGAGCGGCTTCTTGGCTCTCGGAACTTTGTTGTGGCTAGCAAAGATGGTTCGCAATCGCCACTTTGGTTTTCGTGCGACCCCCTTTGATTTGCCGGTAGCCGTCTTGGTAGTATTATCGGCGGCATCAGTCTTTATGTCACCTGATCGTAATTTTAGTTTCTATAATTATTACAACCTAATGGGCCGGTATATTGTAATCTATTACCTAGTTATAAATAACATCCACTCAGCGGAGCAGGTTAAGCGCTTGTTGAGGACGGTTTTAGTATCGGCCAGCTTAGTTGCTGTCTATGGTTTGTATCAATATTCGCATGGAATGGATATTTCGGCTGTTGGCTGGGTTGATGGAGATCAGTTTCCCAAACTTAAAATGCGGATGTTTTCGACCTTGGAAAACCCAAATCTACTAGCCGGTTTCCTAGTTATTATGATGTCTTTAGCTACAGGAATGGGGCTTTCAGCTTCCAGCCGGAAGATGAAAGTAATGCTTTTTACATTGGTAATTGTTTTTGGCATGTGTCTTGCCTTAACGTATTCTCGTGGAGCCTGGCTAAGCGTTTTGGCGGTTGTTGTTCTTTTGGGGATTTTGTATGATCGCAGAATTTTTTGGATTTTAGCGTTTATTCCGGTAATGCTATTAGTTGGGCATGACGTTTTTTTTGACAGACTTATGTCAATTGCCAATCCTACAGATACGTCATCGGCGTTAAGAATCGCGTTGTGGGAAAGCACAGTGGCGATGATTAAAGATCATCCATTTTTGGGTATTGGCTGGGGCGCTTACTGGCTGGTATATCCGGCTTATGATTTTTACGTTCAGGACCCTGGAACGACAATATTTCATGCTCATAATATGTTTCTACATATCCCAGCTGAGATCGGTATACCCGGGTCCCTGTTCTATTTCGGCCTAATGATCGGACATGCTTGGGCCGCGTTTCGGCTGACTAGGCACGATATTGATCGTCAAACAGCCGGGCTGATGTTTGGCATACTGGCATCTATAGTAAGTATTGTGGTTAGCGGATTTACTGATTATGTGCTGTTTAACATCCAACTATCGATGCTATATTGGCTACTTAACGCAGTGGTGGTTCTTGTCTGGATTAATTATGGACGTTACCATTAAATGACAATATTCTGCGTGTTTTGGTCATATCTTTAAATTGCTTATTGAATTTTTTTTGTATAATATAGAAGCATATAGTTTTGCTTGCTTCTAGTTGGGGAAAAAAAGCTAAAACAGCGTGCAAGTACGATGATGAAGTTTCAACAGTCTGCGTTTGACTGGTGAAACTTCAAAGATATGTGAAGTTTTTAACTAACTGGACGGATTGCCGCTTAAGGAGGATTAGCGTGAAACTGGTTGAAGTGCAAACTGTATTGCGGTCGGAAGTACTGTGCGGGTGGGAAAACTTGGACAGAGAGATTGTTACGGCTTGCGGCGCTGATTTAATGAGCGATGTATTGGTATATACTAAGGAAAGAACATTGTTGTTGACCGGGCTAACCAATATTCAGGTTGTTCGTACCGCAGAAGTCGGAGATTTGATGGGCATAATATTTGTTCGTGGCAAGCGTCCGGGGCCTGAAGTTATTGAGATGGCCAGGGTTAAGGGTATCCCGCTTATGCTGACAGAACTCTCAATGTTTGATGCCTGCGGTATATTGCATCTAAAAGGAATCCGCGGCTGTTCGGAACGGGTGACCAGATGTGAACTCTAGGCAGGCGATTACTACGGAATTTAAACTTAAGGCTGGGGATTTTGGGGCCGCCGGCGAGGCGTCAAGTCAGATTAAACGAATATTGCAGCAGATCGGAGTTAAGGCTGAGATTGCCAGACGAATTGCAATAAGTGCCTATGAAGCTGAAATGAATGTTATTATTCATTCGATGGGCGGGATCATGCGGATTGAGATTCTTCCCGACCGTACCGATATTTTTGTGGAAGATGATGGACCGGGTATTGCTGATGTCAATTTGGCAATGCAGGAGGGTTATTCTACAGCTCCTGATCATATCCGGGATATGGGGTTCGGAGCAGGCATGGGGTTGCCTAATATGGCCCGGTGTTCGGATGAATTTGAGATTAGTTCTGAGGTCGGGGTTGGTACCAAGATTCATATGGTAATACGTTATAAATGATAAAATATCGATAAATCAGCCGAAATCAAGTAGAATTTAAGTAATAGGCGATTACTATTATCCTATCTAGATTATCTATTTTACTTGTTTGAGTTTTCAGACTAATATTGATAGTGATAATATTCACAGTACAATATAAGTGAATATTGCGTTCGGAGGGGGTTATTGCCCCCGCCTAACGCTTAGAACGAACTTAGTTCGAGTGTTATAGCCTTGTTGATCTCGACCTAAGAGGACGGAGTCTTACAAGGCTGTTAACGAGATAAAAGAATGTACTGTATGCAGCGTTTGTAATACGTAAGCGTTAAGTGTGGTGATATGATGCCAAAGTATTTTCATTCGGTTCGACTGGCACCTGATAGGTGCAAAGGATGTGTGAATTGTATAAAACGATGTCCTACTGAGGCTATTCGTATCCGGAGCGGCAAGGCAAGAATTATGGAGTCGCGCTGCATAGATTGTGGCGAGTGTATCCGGCGTTGTACTAATCGTGCTAAAACGGCGGTAACTGATAGTATTAGTGATCTTAATAAATATAAATATAATGTTGCATTGCCAGCACCATCACTTTACGCCCAATTTAGTCCCGATATTGAGGTCAAGACAATACTGTGTGCTCTTCTTAGCATTGGTTTTGACGCGGTGTATGAAGTGGCTCAGGGCGCAGAATTTGTTTCTGCGGCTGTCAGGGAGTATATTGAAGGGGGCGAATTTAAGCGCCCGGCCATTTCTTCGGCTTGTCCGGCGGTGGTTAAGTTGATACAGGTTAAATTTCCTGAACTCATTGATCACTTGATTCCGCTGGATGCTCCGGTGGAAGTTGCAGCAAGAATGGCTCGTGCGTCTTGTTGCCAGGAGATTAACTTAATGCAGGAAGAAATCGGTATTTGGTTTATTACACCTTGTGCGGCTAAGATGACGGCGGTAAGACAACCTCTTGGAGCTGAAAAGTCCGATGTCACCGGAACTATTGCTATGGCGCAGATTTACGGCAGCCTTTTAAAGGCAATCGCGACTTGCCAGATAGAAGAAGATTATAGCAAAGCTACGGTCGACGGGCTTGGATGGGCGTTAGCCGGTGGTGAAACAAATGCTGTGCGAGTTCAAAAAGCTTTGGTTGTGCATGAAATTCACAGCGTAACTGAGGTGCTTGAGCAGGTTGCGCTCGGTAAATTGAATGATGTAGACTATATCGAAGCGTTAGCCTGCGCTGGCGGATGTATCGGCGGACCCCTTGCAGTCGAAAATCGGTTTGTAGCAGAACACAATATGCGGCGGCGTCTGGAAAAACTGCAAGCAGAAGAGAGCGGTGCAACAGTGCGAGTACCGGTCGCGTCTCCAGAAATAACGGTGAATGAGCGTCGTACCTTCGAACCAAGGCCAAGTTTAAGGCTTGATGAAGATATTGTTAAGGCCATGAATAAACTCGAGCTAATGCAGGCAACTCTTTTAAAGCTGCCAGGACTTGATTGCGGTTCCTGTGGGTCACCGAATTGCCAGGCTCTGGCTGAGGATATTGTCCAAGGAGTCGCGAGAGAAGCTGATTGTGTCTTTAAATTACGGGAACGGGTTCGTGATCTAGCAAAAGAAATGGTTGATCTTTCAGAGAAGTTGCCGCCGTCGATGGAACAAAATGACCAGGGCCGTGAAGGAGGGGATGGGATATGACGGTAGAAGAAGTGGTTGCTATTTTGCCACTCAATGTAGTTGCCGGAGCTAGCTGCATGGATAAGTCGATTAAGAGCGGTTATACATCAGATTTATTAAGTAATGTGATGGGGTTTGCTGCGGCGGATAGTATATGGATTACTATGCAGGGACATCAAAATATAGTGGCCGTAGCGTTACTCGCAGGTTTGGCTGCTGTAATTGTCGCCGGAGGTGCAAAACTTGAATCAGATACTATAGAGAAGGCTAGCACTGAAGGCATTGTTCTTTTAACTACCGAGTTGTCATCCTTTGAGGTGGCGGGCAGGTTGTATGAACTTGGCGTCAGGGGGGCCTAATGCGGCGGCGCTTTGTAACTGACCTCCATGTTCATTCTGTTTTATCGCCCTGTGCCGCGGTGGAGATGACACCGCGCAACATTATTTGGCATGCTGCGAAATACGAAATCGACATTATTGCTATTGCTGATCATAACGCAGGTGCTAATGTCCGTGCTGCTCTCGATGCAGCACAAGGGACGGCGATTACCGTTGTGCCGGCGATGGAAGTGGAAACAAAGGAAGAAGTCCACTTACTAGCGTTGTTTGGGCA
The DNA here is from genome assembly GCA_017889635.1 of Bacillota bacterium. GTDB lineage: Bacteria > Bacillota > Negativicutes > Sporomusales > CTSoil-080 > CTSoil-080. The sequence continues at coordinate 31,437 of JAGGAC010000007.1, forward strand.
ATTAGAAGAACTTTTGATTTGGGAGAAAATCGTAAGAGCACATTTGCCTGAGAAACTAAACGATACCGATAAATTTGGCGTTCAGTTTGTGGTTGACGCCGAGGATAATCTGGTAAAAGTTGAAGATAGATTGCTATTAACTTCTATTTCCCTAGGCGTTGAAGAGGTTGCCGAACAGGTTGCAAGGCTTGGAGGAATTTGTATAGCCAGCCATGCAGACCGGCCGAGTTACAGTATCGTATCGCAACTAGGTTTTATTCCTCCGGATATTAAACTCGCTGCACTTGAGGTTTCTGGTCGCTTAGGGCGTGAGCAAACGCTGCAGAAGTTTCCGGTTTTAGAAAATTGGCCGCTTATTGTATCTTCGGATGCACATTCTATAGATAGATTAGTTAATAGCCCTAAAACAGCATTTTGGTTGGAAGAACCGACCTTTGTCCAGCTTCGGCAGGCATTGAAGGATGGTACCATTAGCTGGATCAAAGCATGACTGATAAAATGTCTAAAATTATGATAAAAGCATTTCTATAAGGAGGATATGATGAGTAAGGATCAAACTAATCAATGTTGCTGTGGAGGTAATAACGAGCAATTTGCCAAGCTTGATGAAGTGCTGGTTAAGTATGAAGGTGTGAAAGGAGCGCTAATACCTGTACTGCAGGAGGCGCAGAATGTCTACGGCTACTTGTCTAAGGATATTATTACCAGAATTGGAGAAAAACTAGGTATTGCCACTAGTCAGATTTATGGTGTGGCTACTTTTTACTCGCAATTTCATCTAAAACCGCGTGGGCGTAATATTATCAGGGTATGCCAGGGGACGGCATGCCATGTAAGAGGTGCTAAAGCCATATTGCAGGCATTGGAAGATAACTTGAAGATTTCTGCTGGAAGCACCACCCCAGATCTCAAGTTTACCTTGGAAACAGTGGCTTGCATCGGGGCATGCGGGCTGGCTCCGGTGCTAATGATTAACGATGATACTCATGGTCGACTGACGCCTGAAGCGATTCCCGGGATATTGGCCAAATACGCATAGCATTATGCGTGAACTGGCTTTACATATTTTGGATTTAGTGCAAAATTCAATTGAAGCAGGAGCAAAGCGTGTATTGTTGGAGATTGTCGAAGATATGTCGACAGACACTTTGCTTATCCGGGTTAGTGACAATGGTAAGGGAATGGATGCAGAGACAAAGAAAAAAGTCGTTGATCCCTTTGTCACCAGCCGGACGACGCGCCGAGTGGGACTCGGACTGCCGCTCATCGATATGTCAACCAAGCAGTGTGACGGCTATCTAAAGATTGAATCTGAATTAGGTAAGGGCACTGTCATTGAAGCAGCTTATCGCCACAGCCATTTAGATCGACCGCCGCTTGGCAATATGCTTGAGACGCTAAAAACGTTGATTATTGCTAATCCAGAGCTAGATTTTAACTATCGCCATATGGTAAATGGCGAGGTATTTATATTATCCACCTGTGAGCTTTCGGACATATTGGCGGGAGTTCCGTTTAGTCATCCGGATGTTATTGTGTGGCTTCAAGCCTTTTTGTCAGAGAGCTTAAATAACTTGTATGGAGGTGCAAAAGATGAAAACCATTGAGGATTTAAAACGTATGCGGGAACAATTTCAGGCTGAAAACAGCCTTCGGCAAGCTGGTGGAATTCAGGTCATTGTGGGAATGGGGACCTGCGGAATTGCCGCCGGGGCGCGTGAAGTCATGACCTCCATTCTTGATGAAATTGCCAAACGCAAACTGCAAAATGTTATAGTGCGTCAAACCGGTTGCATCGGTATGTGTGAACAAGAGGTGCTTGTCGACGTCGTACGTCCTGGTGAACCGCGCATTACATATGGTAAAGTTACTGCCGACGATGTGTCCCAAATAATCGGTGAACATGTGGTCAACGGGCGTATTGTTGAGAAATTAGTTGTCGGGAAAATTACTGACTAACCGAGTAAGCGATAGGAGGTAAAAAATGCAACACATCAGAGCGCATGTACTTATTTGTGCCGGTACCGGCTGCACTGCGTCAGGGGCAAAAAGAGTAGAAGCAGCCCTGCAGGAAGAACTGGCGAAAAAAGGATTGGATAAAGAAATTAAGATAGTTGAGACTGGCTGCCATGGTTTTTGTGAGGCCGGTCCACTGGTTATTGTTTACCCTGAGGGAACTTTCTACGTACGTGTCCAGGAAGAGGACGTGCCGGAGTTGGTCGAAAGTCATTTATACAAAGGCCGTATTGTAGAGCGCCTGTTGTATAAAGAACCTGTCACTCATGAGAGCGTGCCTAATTACAATGACCTTAGCTTCTATAAAAAACAACAGCGCATGGTGTTGGCTAACTGCGGTCATATAAACCCCGAAGTTATCGGTGATTATATAGCTAGTGGTGGCTATGAAGCGTTGGCAAAGGCCCTGACGGGGATGTCTCCGACTGAGGTAGTAGCTGAAGTGAAAAAATCTGGGTTGCGTGGCCGCGGCGGCGGCGGGTTCCCTACTGGGATGAAATGGGGATTTACCCAGAACGCTGTTGGGGATAAGAAATACGTCGTTTGTAATGCCGATGAAGGTGACCCAGGGGCGTTTATGGACCGCAGTGTACTAGAAGGTGATCCGCATCGTGTTATCGAGGGTATGGCGATTTGCGGCTACGCTATCGGAGCGGATGAAGGCTATCTTTATGTGCGGGCCGAATATCCTTTGGCGATAAAACGGCTTCGTATTGCTATAGATCAGGCTGAAGAAATGGGTCTTTTAGGTGAGAATATTTTTGGCTCTGGGTTCAATTTTCGATTAAAAATTAAAGAAGGCGCCGGAGCTTTTGTCTGCGGCGAAGAAACAGCTCTTCTAGCATCCATTGAAGGAAAGCGTGGGATGCCTCGTCCTCGCCCTCCCTTTCCGGCTATTTCCGGTTTGTGGGGTAAGCCGACAAACATCAATAATGTCGAAACCTTTGCCAATATACCGCAGATTATTAATAAAGGCTCGGCTTGGTACGCAAGCATTGGTACTGAAAAAAGCAAAGGTACCAAAGTATTTGCGCTAACCGGGCGGATTAACCATACTGGTCTGGCGGAAGTGCCAATGGGTATAAGCATGCGGGAAATTATTTTCGACATTGGCGGCGGTATTATCGGTGGCAAAAAATTTAAGGCTGTTCAGATCGGTGGTCCATCAGGCGGCTGTTTGCCAGAACAATTACTTGACCTTCCTGTCGATTATGATTCCTTGATTCAAGTTGGAGCAATGATGGGCTCAGGCGGTCTTGTAGTTATGGATGAAACAACCTGCATGGTTGACTTGGCAAAATTTTTCCTTGCTTTTACTCAGGCTGAATCTTGCGGCAAGTGTACGCCGTGCCGTGAAGGCACTAAGCGTATGCTTGAAATATTGAATAGAATTACAGAGGGAAATGGTAAAGAAGGGGATATTGAGTTATTAGAGGAGATGTCCCGTAATATAAAGAATACGGCACTATGTGGCTTGGGGCAAACCGCGCCAAATCCTGTTTTGAGTACACTTCGGTATTTTCGTAATGAATACGAAGCACATATAACTGAAAAACGTTGTCCGGCGGGCGCGTGTAGTGCGCTGACAGGCTATAGCATTACCGAGCTTTGTAAAGGTTGCGGGTTATGTAAAAAATCTTGCCCGGTAGAGGCCATTAGCGGTGAAATTAAGGGACGCCATAACATCAATTCCGAAGCCTGCATAAAGTGTGGAGCCTGCATAGCAAAATGTCCGTTCAAAGCTATTATTAAAGGTTAATTTATTAAAAGTGTGGTGATAAAGATGGAAATGGTAAATGTTACAATAGATGGACAACAACTTGAAGTGCCCAAGACTGCTACCGTGCTTGAAGCAGTGCAAAGGGCCGGTATAAAAATACCGACACTTTGTTATCATCCTGAACTTAGACCAGAAGGAGCCTGCAGGGTTTGTATGGTCGAGGTTGAAGGAGCTCGTAGTTTGGTGGCGTCCTGTGTTTATCCTGTAAGTGATGGGATAGTAGTTCGCACTAATACTGCAGCTGTGCGAGAGGCACGCCGGATGGTAGTGGAGCTTTTATTAGCTAATCATCCGCCTGACTGTTTTACCTGTGCTCGTAATTTAAACTGTGAACTTCAAACAATTGCTGCTGACTTGGGCTTAAGAAAAGTCAGGTTTGAGGGAGAACGGAAAAGCATTCCTATTGACGCTAATAATCCTTCCTTGGTTCGCGACCAGGAAAAGTGTATTCTGTGCGGACGATGCATTCGAGCTTGTAGTGAGCGACAGGGAGTAAATGTATATAGTTTTGTTCACCGCGGGTTTAATACTAATGTTGCTCCGGCTTTCGAAACTGGTTTGGATGAAGCTCCGTGTACTTTTTGCGGGCAGTGCGCTGCTGTCTGTCCTACTGCTGCAATAGTCGAAAAGGACGATACGGCGGCAGTATGGAGAGCCATCAGCGATCCAACGAAGCACGTAGTAGTACAAACTGCCCCAGCCGTTCGGGTGGCTCTGGGTGAGGCCTTGGGAATGGGACCTGGTAGTATTGTTACCGGTAAAATGGTTGCTGCGCTACGTGACCTTGGATTTGACAGGGTTTTCGATACCGATTTTAGCGCTGATTTAACTATTATGGAAGAAGGTCATGAGTTTATTGGCCGTCTGTCGAATGGCGGCAAACTGCCGATGATTACCTCTTGTAGCCCTGGTTGGGTCAATTTTATTGAAATTATGTATCCTGACCTATTAGATCATCTTTCAACCGCCAAATCACCACAGCAAATGTTTGGTGCGTTGGTGAAGACCTATTATGCTGAAAAAAGCGGTATTAACCCCAAAGATATTGTGTCAGTCTCAGTGATGCCTTGTACCGCTAAGAAAGCGGAGGCGGCCCGCGAAGAAATGAACTCTAGCGGGTACCAGGATGTCGATTATGTACTGACTACTAGGGAACTTGCTCGCATGATCAAAGCGGCAGGCATTGATTTTAGCAAACTAGCGGCTGAGCAATTTGATGCTCCTTTAGGTATTTCGACTGGTGCCGCGGTCATATTTGGAGCCACTGGTGGGGTTATGGAAGCCGCCCTTAGGACAGTGGCGGAAGTTGTGACCGGAAAGGAACTCGAGTCTCTTGATTTCCATGCTGTACGGGGCTTGACAGGCGTAAGAGAAGCTGAAGTGCCGGTAGGGGATCTCAAAGTCAAAGTTGCTGTTGCGCATACCTTGGCCAATGCTAGAAAATTGTTAGACAGAATTAGAAACGGTCAGGCTGATTATCACTTTATCGAAATTATGGCTTGCCCCGGAGGCTGCATCGGCGGCGGCGGTCAGCCTTATTCGACATCCTGTGATATCCGGCAAAAACGCATTGATTCCATTTATGAGTGCGACCAATGCAGTTCACTAAGGAAGTCGCATGAAAATCCGGCGATAAAAGAACTTTATGAAACTTGGCTCGGGAAGCCGCTGGGCGAGAAATCACATCATTTGCTACATACTCATTATCATCAACAAAAGCGTGGTTGAAAATAATAAAGATTAAAAAGCACCAACTTGCACTTGAAAATGTAATGCAAGTTGGTGCTTTTTGTAAAGAATACCGCTACTAAGATCCTAAATGTAGGAGGGCCAAGCTGCCCGGTAAATGGACAGTCTTGGCTAAGTATTTATAGAGAATATAATGACTGCTTGGTATATTATATTCCGTGCTTAGAATAGCTTTTATAGGCCGTTTACCGTCTTGCCCAGGACTATATCGAGCAGCCTTCTTTACAGTGGGTTACGGGACGAAGCATCATCCAAACCACTACAGAAAACCTCCCTTCGCTTGAGTAGTATATATTATTAAAAAAGGGTAGCTGAAATTCCTAATGGTTACAATTTATCTATTTGAAAAATATGGATAAAGCTGTAGTAAGGTTTGGCTGTATACCTATTAGAAAGTAAAGTGATATTTTAATAGTATATTAACGAAGTGGATTAGGAGTATGGATTAAAACAGAAAGCGAAAATGGAAAATATGCATTAATGACTAAGGGGGCAAGTTATGCTAGACTATACATAAAATGTAGTCAATAATTTTATTGAGAGGATGAAACAGGAATGTTGAATAGAAAAATGACGCTTATACTGATTATAAGCATTATGGTGATCGTATTAGCGGCAGCTGGGTGCGGAGGTGGCAGTGGACTTCAGCGGGTTTCCGGGCTGTCCTCCGATGATGTGGTAAAGACCTTTTTTAATGCAGCTAAATCAGGTCAGTTAAATGAAGCTGCTCTGTATGTGGCGCCAAGCTCAAAAAATGACCCCCAGACAGTTCTGAAATATCTGACTGGCCAATCAGGTCTGGAAGTAATAAAGCATGCTAATCTTCTGTCATTAAAAAAGGTAACTGAACAAGGTAATTACGCAGTTGTTGTGGCTACGTTGCAGCCTGAGCAGAATAGCCTTGCGTTGACAGTTAAACCGGTTGGGTTGGAAAAGATTAATGGTGAGTGGTATATTGTTGATTTCAGTAAAATTTATCAAGATTCAAAATATCAATTGTTGCAGCAACTATTGAGCAAGATATAGAGTTTATCTCGTTAACAGCCTGTAAGACTCATTTATATCTAAAAGGCGGGAGCAATCCCGTCTTTTTTGCTATTTGCTCGGGTTGGGCGAATATTGTGTATGCTGTTATCAAGGTATTTGATTAGGATACTGAAGTTTTTACAACATCTCTTGTGGAAATAATTTACATATAGCTATATAATATGCTTGATAGAAAAATTTGTTTCAAAATAATTGTTGGCGATATACGAGGTGATGACTTATTGTTAATTTGGTCGGAATACTCGTTTCGATAAAAGACGAAATCAATAATGGAACAGTTAATGAGCTTGAAAAACTAGGTGAACCGTTATCATACATGTCTATAAGCAGAACTGAACTAGTAAATGAGTTTGCTGGACTAACCAAAGCATTGATAAATTCAATTTATAACAACTCTTTTTCGTATTTAACAACTTATTTGAATGGTATATGTAAGGTCAGACTTGAACAAAGTGTTAGACTGTCTGATATCATGGCGGTTTTTGATGTCTATGAAACAGCATTAAAGGATGCAATGTCGTCTTATCTTCTACAGGATTTGGTTAGCCTAAACCGCTTTCGCAGGGAGATCGATACCCTACTAGACCGGGCTCGTGTTTATGTATCGGAGCATTTCTTTGTGCTATATGAGGAAACAGTTTTCAGACAATTTGAGCAGCTGCGTATTATAAACGATATTTCAACACATATTGCTTCTTCCTTAAACATTAACAATGCGCTGAATTTCATTGTTACTAATGCGGTACATGTGTTTAATGCAACTTGTGGAAGTATATCTCTTGTTAGTAAAACAGGGGAGTTTTTAACAAGCACTTCTCATGGCTGGAAAAAAGAATCTTCACCTCAAGTTATTTCTAATAACGTATTATCATTTGCTAATATAGTAGTGATATCAGCAAAAGACCATGTTCTTGATTCTTATAATGAAGTATTTATTAGTGAAGGTGTAGAAAAGTTTATTTTGATTAAACTTTGTAGTAATGCACACGTCTTAGGGCTGCTAGTTCTGGGCTTTAATGATGATCGTAGTTTAACTGAGGCTGATGAACGGGTATTATCTACTTTTGCTAATCATGCTGCTGTAGCTGTGCAGAACGCGCAACTATATGGCGATACTGATCAAAAACTGCAAGATCGTGTTCATGAAGTAACGGTTTTGTTGGAACAAAACCGAGCGATATTGTACTCTATGCGTGAAGGAGTAATAGCCATTGATGCCGAGGGGTATATAACAACCATCAATAATGAGGCATTCCGTATGTTACACGGTGCTACTGAACTTATTGGTGAGCATATCAGCCGGGTTATACCTGACTCTAGAATGCTTATGGTTGTTGCAACCGGAAAAGCAGAATATGACCAAGAGTATAAAATCAGTAATGGTTCAGTGATAGTAAATAGTGTTCCTATAGTTGTGAATGGTAAGGTTACAGGAGCTATAGCAACATTTCGAGATAAACAGGATTATAAACAGATTGCTGAAGAATTAATCGGAGTAAAGAGTCTACTTGAATCAATGCGGGCGCAGTCTCATGAATTTATTAATAAGCTTCATGCTATATCTGGTTTAATTCAAATGGAACAATATGATAAGGTTGTGGAACTGATAACCCAAATTTATAAAAATAAGCAAGAACTTATCAGCTTTATTGTAAAACGTATCCAAGATAAAGCTACAGCTGGATTGCTTCTAGGGAAGATTAGTCAGGCAAAAGAAAAAGGCGTAATGCTTAGAATTACGCCTCGTACCCGGTTGAAATCGTTGCCAGAACATTTTAGCAGCGCGTCAATGGTAACGGTAATTGGGAACTTAATAACGAATGCCATTGAAGCGGTACTTGACCAAACTGTTGATCGCAGAATTATTGATGTTCATATTTTGGCGGGGAAGAAGTATTTGAATATTGTGGTTAACGATAAAGGACAAGGTATTTTGAAGAAGGATCAAAAAAAAGTCTTTCAACGAGGTTTTTCAACGAAACAAGGAAGCCGTGGCATCGGATTAGCGCTTGTACGTCAGGAAGTTGAGGCAAGCGGAGGAAGGATAATTCTTAAATCCCAGCAGAATGTTGGAAGCAAATTTACAGTTATGGTTCCGTTGATGATAAAAGAATGCGGAGGGTGAGCATTATGGATGGCAAGGTTAATACTGTAATTATTGAAGACGAGCCTATGGTGCTCGAACTTCATCGGCAGTACACTAATAGAATTAAGGAATATTGTTTGATCGGGTGTGCTTTAAGCGGTGAAGATGGGCTTAGGTTGGTAGAGGAAAAAAAGCCTCACTTGGCTGTTGTTGATATTTATATGCCAGGAATTAATGGCTTAGAGGTGCTAAAACATATTCGAAGTCAAGGCTGGAATACTGATGTTATACTGGTAACCGCTGCGCATGATACTGAGTCTGTGCAACAAGGCATTCAGTATGGTGCAGTGGACTATATTGTCAAACCTTTTACTTTTCAGCGTTATAAAAAGGCACTTTCTAGTTATAGAGAATACTTTAACAAATTGCGGTTAAGCAAATCAATGTCCCAACAGGATATTGATGCGTTAAAATCAAATATTATTGGCACTAGGCCACATTTACCTAAAGGTTTGCAACAAACTACGCTTGATGCAATTGTCGAATCCTTGCAGCAGAATCAAGGGTACTTTACAGCCCAGGAAGTTTCAAAAAGTACTGGAATATCCAGGATTACCGTGAGGCGATATCTTCATTATCTTCTTGACAATGGATGGCTTAAAGAGAACATGTCTTATGGTCCTATTGGGCGTCCGTTGCAAAAGTATATAATTATTAAAGAGTTTATAAATCAGAATAATTGAGCGTAGGACATATGGTTAAAACAAGTCCGACGTAATGAGCAAAAAAGCCAGAATACTGGCTTTTTTTATTTTTGATATCTAGTAAACAGGTTATTTTATTTACGTTATTACCTTAATTTACTAAATGTGGTAAATATTAAAAGCTTCATTTATACTGAAATCAAAAGAAGGAAATTTTAAATGGGTCTTCAAAGGGGGAAAGATTTTTGAGTAACATAAGAAAAATTCTTTCCTTTAGAGTTGCAGATGCTATGCCGGAAGATGTAGGTAATGGACATGTTAGAATCGATAACGACGATATGGATCAGATGGGAGTAATTATTGGTGATATTGTTGAAATTCAGGGGCGTAAAACTACAGTGGCAAAAGTGGTACCATGTTTTTCACAGTTTAAAAAGCAAAACATAATTCAAATGGAAGCTATTATTCGTGAGAATGCCGGAGTGGGGATTGATGAACGTATAACTCTGCAGAAGACAGAACGCCAGCCTGCCAGAGCAATTGTACTAAGCCCTATTGATACTACTATCGACTTTAGTGATGCTCAGGATATAGAACATCTTGCACGAATACTAAACGGTTTGCCTGTTATCACAGGTGATAAGATTAAGGTGGTTCTTGCCGGAGCTCGTGGTCAGTATTTTAATGTTATTGGTACTTCGCCACAGGGAGCGGTAGTTATTAATGCAGCAACCAAGATATCTGTTACAGAAACTGATTTATTAGAAGATTTAAGTTATCGGGCTTCATATGAAGATGTTGGAGGTCTTGATAAGGAACTTGGACGTATTCGGGAAATGGTCGAACTACCGCTTAAATATCCGGAGATATTTCGTCAACTTGGAGTGGAGGCTCCTAAAGGAGTACTCATTTATGGACCACCTGGTACTGGTAAAACATTAATGGCGCGGGCGGTAGCCTGCGAAACCAGGGCAACTTTTATCCATATTAACGGTCCAGAAGTTGTTAATAAGTACTATGGTGAAAGCGAAGCGAGGCTACGGGAGATATTCGAGACGGCTCAGCGACGTGCGCCAGCTATTATATTTATTGATGAAATAGACGCTATTGCGCCCAAACGGACTGAGGTTATTGGTGATGTAGAAAAAAGAATTGTTGCGCAATTGCTAGCGCTAATGGATGGTCTTAAAAATCGCGGACAAGTCATTGTTATCGGTGCGACGAATGTGCCGGACATGGTCGATCCGGCTCTAAGGCGGCCTGGGCGGTTTGATCGAGAGATATCAATAAACCCGCCAGATCGATTAGGGCGGTTGAGGATTCTAAAGATTCATACTCGCACGATGAATATTGATACATCGGTTAACCTCGAAGAAATCTCTCAAATAACTCATGGATTTGTCGGAGCAGATTTAGCAATTCTCTGTAAAGAAGCAGGCATGAACGCAGTCAGACGGATCTTGCCACAATTAGATTTTACTGCAGACTATATAGATACCGAGACATTAACGGCAAGTCGAATTACTATGCAAGATTTTTCCAAAGCATTCCGCGAAGTTGAGCCGACTGCCACTCGCGAGTATTTTGCCGAAAAACCTAGTAATCAGTGGGAGCAGGTTGGTGGTTTGGCAGCTATCAAGGAAAAACTACGGGCGGTAATTGAATTGCCATTGATTTACCCTGAAGTATTTAAAAGTATGCGACAAGGAATGCCTAAAGGTGTTTTGCTTACAGGTCCGCCTGGTACAGGAAAAACACTTATTGTTCGGGCATTGGCGGGGACAATTAACGCTCACTTTATAGCTGTTGATGCTTCAACACTTAACTCACGGTGGTTGGGAGAGGCAGAAAAAGGGCTAAGACAAATTTTTAAGCGGGCTAAACAAGTGGCTCCTTGTATCTTGTTTTTCGATGAGATCGATGCAATGGCACCTGTTCGCACCGGCGGTAATCGACATGATTCTGACAGACTGGTAAGCCAGCTATTGCTTGAACTTGACAATATTATGGATTCTGCCGGTGTAATAGTAATTGGTGCGACCAATCGTCCTGATAGAGTTGATCCGGCCTTATTACGAACTGGACGTTTTGATTATAGGCTCGAACTTCCTAAACCAAATTGCGAGGAACGGTTAGAAATATTTCATATTTATACTGAGGGGCTTAATATTGCTGATGATGTAGATTTTTCGGCATTAGCGGTAAGAACTGATGGGCTGGTAGGTTCAGATATCCAGGCGATTTGCAAGCAAGCCGCTTTAGGTGCTATTAATAATTATCTTAATTCGAGTTGTGGAGATTATAGTTCTTGTAATTTTAGGGTATGTGCTCTGAATTTTGAGGAAGCGTTTCGTGACATTTTGTCTGAAAAAGCTATAAATACATCTAGTGTTATGGGGGTGGGTGAAAAATGTAATACACTTGTTAGTCCTTAATCTAGTTAGTCGTAATGTAAAGGAGGATAAAAAATGACACTGGCAGTTGCTATCGATGCCAATATGCGGGAAATTACCGTATGGACCAGAGGGGTTACTCTGGCAAAGGAAGCGCGGGACGTTGCCACACTAATGGCAAAGGCTGGCGGAGTTGAAGGATTGTATGTACAATCTTTCGATAATTATGTCGATCTTCCCGACCGTATTAATGTGGCCTGTAAGAGTTATGCACGCCTAAGCCCTGAGCCAATAGAAACTTATTATGAATATGAGAATTATCATCCAGATGTAGTAGTTGTCACTGAAGAAACAATGGTCAAGGGACACAATATTTTGGAAGGCTGTAAGCCGGGAACAGTTGTGGTTATAAATACTGCCCGCGATCCGCAAAAACTCTTGAAATATATCTCGCCCAAAGAAAAGCTAGCTAATGTTAAAGCTATTGCTACTATCGATGCCAATGCTCTGGGCATGAATGTTATGCTGACTTTTGACGGTACTGAAGGTGCTGGTGATGATACTACGATTGGCGCTGGTGTGGGTGCGGCTATTGCTGGAGCGGTAGCAAAGGCGACTGGTTATGCCAAGTTGGAATCACTGCTTAAAGTTGCTGAAAACAAAGATGCGGTAAAGCTAGGCTGGGATAAGGTAACCGTTTTGGCTCTGTAATGGCTGGGCATATGGTTTTCTACTGGAGTATCTTCAAATAATTAGTTAGAAATAAGTAAAATTATATAAGTTGAAATTACAAGGAGGTGTCTATTTTGCCGAAGGCATATAAACAAGTTCCGTTTGCTGCTATTGTTAAGTCGCCTACGGTGAACAATCAGGGAATGGTGACAGGCAATTGGCGGTATCTACGACCTGTTGTTGACAAAGGATTGTGTACAGAATGCAAAATGTGCTGGATTTCATGCCCGGATGCTACTGTCAATTATTCGAAAGACGACGGGATTAGCTTTAATCTCGAATTCTGCAAAGGTTGCGGTGTTTGCAGTAATGTTTGTCCGGTAGGGGCAATCAATCGAGTGCCCGAGCTAGATTTTGAAGATTAGGAGTGAATAAGATGCCGATTAAGAAGAGAGGTACAGGTTTAACTGCAGTCGCTGACGCTTGGCAACTTGCCGATATTGATGTTACAGCATCCTATCCAATCAGACCGTATACAGCAGTTATGGCCGAAGTAGCAAAACGTATTGCCAACGGCCAAATGAAATGCGAAATGGTTCACGGCGAAGGTGAGCATGCTCAGTTTAGTATTGCTCACGGTGCTTCCATGGCTGGAGCGCGCGCTACTACGGGTAGTTCAGGTGTAGGCGTTACCTATGCTTTTGAAACTTATTCACCGATTGCTGGAGGCCGTTGTCCTATTCAAGCCCTCATTGGCGACCGGACCCTCGATCCTCCTGGCGATTTTGGATCAGAGCACACGGATTGTTTGACACTTAGAGATAACGGCTGGATTTATGGTTGGGCCGAAAATGCACAAGAAGCATTGGATAACAGCTTGCTGTGTTTCCGTATTGGTGAAGATCCGGAAATAATGTTGCCCCAGATCGTGGCAATGGATGGTTATTTTGTAACTCATATTTCTCAAGACTATGTAATGCCTGATCAGGCCCAGGTTGATAAATTTTTACCACCATTCAAGCCTGAGTTCCGTCTGGATGTTAACAAACCGGTAATTATGGGGCCGCAAATTGAGCCGGAAATGGGACCGCCGCTAGAATGGGATCGTAATGTAGTTATGGAACGGGTTAAAGAACTAATTCCAAAAGCAACTGCTGAGTTTAACAAAATTTTTGGTGCTAAATATGCTCCGTTTGTTGATGAATATATGACCGATGATGCCGATATGGTATTCCTTTTGCAAGGTGCTCATGCCGTAACCTGCCGCAGCGCGATTAAATATTTACGTGAAGCCGGTTATAAAGTTGGCATGTGCCGGTTGCGCTGGATTCGTCCGTTTCCAGATGCGGCGCTCCAGCAAATTTTACCGAAATTCAAGGTAGTCGGCGTTATTGATACTAATACTTCCTATGGTGCGGCCGGCGGTGGCGGTGTATTGTTGGTTGAGACAAGAGCTTCTGTTTCCGAAGTTGCGAACAAGCCCATTATCCAAGGGTTTACTTCTGGACTTGGTGGGGAAACGATTACACATGAAGAATTTTTCAAAATGGCAGATATGATGAAGCAGACTTTAGATGCTGGTAAGATTATACAAAGCTCAACCTGGGTGAACTTTAACGATTACGATAAAGCTGCTATTGAAGTGAAAGCAGCATGGGAGCAGGCTGCACCGAGCACGAAATAACAAAGGGGGTTAAAAATAATGGCTGTTGCTGAAATGATAAAATCCATTGCGCAGGCGCCAGAGAAGGAGTATTATCTTCCAGGGCACCGTACCTGTGCTGGCTGTGGTCCGGCCCTCGCGTACCGCCTTATCGCAAAGGCCAGCGGCAAAAATACAATATTTATCGGTCCAACCGGTTGTATGTATGTGGCAAATACCAGTTACGCCTGTGGTCCGTGGGCAGTACCTTGGACTCATGCCCAGATCACTAATGGCGGAGCGGTAGCTTCAGGTATTGAGGTAGCATTTAAGCAATTGATCAAAAAAGGAAAAATAAAAGATGAATTTCCAAATATAATTGTAATGGCTGGTGACGGGGGCGCTATTGATATTGGGTTGCAGGCAGCGTCATCGATGATGTATCGCGGACATGACGTGTTGTTCCTAATGTATGATAATGAGTCTTATGCTAATACTGGTATTCAAGTTTCGCCAATGACTCCTTATGGGGCGACTACTATGTTTACTCCGTCTGGCCCGGAAATTCCAGAAGCCAAGAAGTTCTTTCCGAAGGATCCGATGGCGATTTTCTGTAGCGGTGGACATCCTGAAGTCAAGTACGGAGCGACTGCGTCTATTTCTTATCCTGTGGATCTTATGAATAAAGTCCGCAAGGGCTTAGCAGTTGAAGGCCCGGCATTTCTTCATGTACAATGCCCATGTCCGAAAGGATGGACTTATCCAGCCGATAGAACGGTTGAATTGGGCAAGTTGGCGGTTGAAACTGGTATGTGGTTCTTATATGAAATCGAAGATGGAGTTAAAAAGTGGAACTATATGCCTAAGAAACTTAAACCAGTTGAAGAATACCTACAAACGCAAGGTCGCTTCAGTCATCTTCAGCCTGAGCATGTGGCGAAAATGCAAGCGTGGGTAAACCAACGAACTCAATTGTTAGGAATGGAAGTTCCATTGCCACCTGCTCAGTAGTAGCTGGGCAGACTCGAAGTCCCTGGTTCCTATGAACAAAAGGAACTAGGGACTTAATATTCTGCAAAGGTATGCAAAAACGGCGATTTTTGCACCCTAAGCTTGCGATAGTAATTTGGCAGGAATATGTAAAAAGTCCGTTAGAGCGTAAATGAAATATTTTTAGAAATTCTGAATAGATATTTAGTATGAACGATTTACTCCTAGATTGGCAGTTAGACAAACTAACAACTGACTAACATTGCTTCCGCAAAGTTTGGGGTACTACTTCTCTTTAGGTAGAGATTAAGGTTTGGCGAAGATTTTCGTAGCCTTTATTATGCCCTGGTATCTAAAAGTAGACAGTTGGATGCGGTTGTCTGATATTAATATACTAGGAGGGTTGTTTAAATGGGGGCCAGCGTTAATCCTAATATTGCGGCCTATGGGAATTTTCTGGGTAATCGTTGGGTGCAACTGATTACAGCGGTTATCAGTATGGTGATGATTGCCAATCTACAATATTCGTGGACCTTGTTTTCTACGCCGGTACGGGATGATCTAAAGGTCTCCTTGGCGGCAGTTCAGTATGCGTTTACGTTGTTTATTATGTTTGAGACGTTTGTTCAGCCTGTTGGAGGGTATCTTTTGGATCGTTTTGGTGCTAGGCGAATGTTTACTCTCGCTGGATTGCTGGTTGGCATCGGCTGGGTTATGATGGGGAAAATACACTCTTTGTCTGGGCTTTACTTTTATTATTCCCTGGCGGGGGTAGGGGCGGCAATAATTTATGGCGGCAGTATCAGTGTAGCAGTGCGATGGTTTCCTGATCGCCGCGGAATGGCCAGCGGATTGATTGCTGCTGGATTTGGCATGGGGGCTTTACCATTTCTGCCTGTTATATCAAGCTTGCTAAAAAGCGGTGGTCCAGCTTCAGCATTTATGTCAACAGGAATTTTACAGGGATTAATAATTATTTTGGCGGCACAAATTTTGCGGTATCCTGTCAGTTATAAGAAACAGGCTGCAAGCGTTGGGACGGCGGAAGTTGCCAAACCTGTTGTTGCCAGAGGGTTCAAATTCCATGAAATGCTTGCAACTCCTCACTTTTGGCTGCTTTGGATCATGTTTTTAGGGGTTAATATAGGTGGTATGCTTATAACTGCCCAGACGAAACCATTCGGTCAAAGCATAAATATTACTGCTGCCGCGATTGTGATTGCGGTAGGGGTGCAGAATATTGCCAATGGTTTTGGCCGTATTGCCTGGGGGTGGGTTTCTGACAGAATTGGCCGATATACTACTATGACTTTGTCTTTCGGTTTAAATGCAGTATTTTTGTTCTTGCTGGCTTTTGTTGGTCTCAATGATGTCTTGTATATTATTATAACGGCATTGATTGTAATGACCTGGGGACAGTGCTTCGCTTTATTTCCGGCAGCAAATGCAGATATTTTCGGCACGACTTATGCAGCTACGAATTATGGCTTTTTATATAGTGCAAAAGGATTTGCCTCTATTTTCGGAGGGGGATTAGGTGCTTATCTTGCCCATTCTTTTAGTTGGTCTATGGTATTTTCAGCAGCCGCAGGATTCTCACTTTTTGCGGCAGTAATGTCAATGGTTATTCCAAGAATTTCTAAACCTACTATATCTGGCATTGCTTTAAAGGATAAACAAATTCCAGGATAAGGAGGAGACTATTATACCTTAAATGATACAATTATTGGGTAGGGAAATCGCAACAGCAGCAATAATTGTGTAAATATTGCAAAAACTGTTACTCGTGATGGCGAATAAGCTAATAAAAAACTCATTGTTTGGTTCCATTTTGCTTATTGTGGTTGTTAGTACTTCCATTATAGCGGATGGCTAAACAATGAGTTTTCTATTAGCTTATATGGTTATTTTTAGTATGCTCAGGAGTACTGTGGGCGGTGACCTAACAAATTTGGACTGCATATAATAGTACATGAAATTGATAGGGGGGAGATAGATGACAGCGATTAATAATGTTGATCGGACTATGAGCGATGAACGTGAAGATCGCAGTATGGTTCATGTGCATTCGTTTAATTCGCTTAGTTTTGTTCATGATGATCACCAGCATATCGTTATGGGAGTTACAGCTCCGGCCCGGCTGGCTGGCGGGTCGCATGTTCACCGGATTCGGGTGCGTACTTCTTACTTCGTTGGAGCTTCTGGTCATTGGCATTGGTTTGATGTAGTAACTGGTCCAGCTATATGTACTATGGATGGAGGTCATGTTCATACTTATGAAGGTCCAACAAGTGTAGATAATGGTCATGATCATGGTATAGCGGATGCTACAACTCAGGCGCCGGACTTTGAGATTAGTGATGTAGATGAAATGTCGCCGGATTATTCAAAGTCAAAGAAAAAAACTCTTAAACGGGATTCAGGACAGTAAAAATGATGGTAGCAAAGCGATATTATGCCGCATATCATATTCTATAAATGAGGCCAAGACGCCTACGAAAACCAGAGCCTCAGCTCTGCAGCGGTAGGCGCTCTTTATTTTCCGATAAGGAGAGGAAAGGTATGTGCGGTATTACCGGATGGATTGATTGGCAGGAGGATTTGACGCAAAAACAGGAGACTTTGCAGGCTATGGTCAATACTTTGGTGGTGCGTGGGCCAGACGCTTCAGGAATGTATATTTCTCATCATGTAGCTATAGGCCACCGGCGGCTATGCGTAATAGACCCGGAAGGCGGTCAGCAACCTATGGTGAGGCAACGCGGCGATAGTACTTATGTAATCACTTATAATGGTGAACTTTATAACACATATGAGTTAAGGGAGCAACTAGAAGCATGCGGCCATTCTTTTTCATCTTCGTCAGATACCGAGGTGCTGTTAAAGTCGTATATGGAATGGGGCCCAGCGTGTGTTGCGCGCCTTAATGGCATTTTTGCTTTTGCTGTATGGGATGATGCAAAGCAAAGCCTGTTTATGGCCAGGGATAGGTTAGGTGTTAAACCATTATTTTATAGTCAAAAAAATAAAAGTTTATTTTTTGGTTCAGAGCTTAAGGCGATCTTAGCTCACCCAGCTATTGAACCGGAGATTACAGCTGAGGGTTTAGCAGAAATATTTATGGTGGGGCCGGCGCGAACTCCAGGGCACGGTGTTTTCCGCGGCATCAATGAATTAAAGCCTGGTTACTATGCTATGTATAATCGGCAGGGGTTTACGGTCAGTCAATATTGGTCACTGGAAAGTAAGCCGCATGAAGATGATTTTCTGACCACGTTAACGATTGTGAGGGAGCTGTTTCAGGATGCTGTTAAACGGCAGTTAGTATCTGATGTTCCGTTATGCACTCTATTGTCTGGCGGTCTTGATTCCAGTGCAATTACGGCTATTGCCGCAAGAGATTATAAGGAAAGAGGCATGGAGTGTCTCAATACATATTCGGTTGAATATGTTGATAATGAAAGGTTTTTCAAGGAAAATAGTTTTCAGCCCAACCGCGATGCACCTTGGGTGGATAAGGTTTCTAGTTATCTTGGTACTTGTCATCATGAGATATTGCTTGATACACCAGAATTGGCCGGGGTGCTGGAGCAAGCTGCCAGGGCTAGGGATTTACCGGGAATGGCTGATGTTGATACTTCACTGTATCTTTTTAGTCGGGAAATAAAAAAAGGTTCAACTGTGGGTCTTTCCGGTGAGTGTGCCGACGAGGTTTTTGGCGGCTATCCATGGTTTTATCGTAATGAAATGCTTCAAGCAGAAACATTTCCTTGGTCACCGTGTCCGGATATCCGGCTGGAGTGGTTGTCGCCGGAGCTAAGAAAGAGTGACATTTTTAAAGACTATTCTTGTCAGCGTTACCAGGAAGCCTTGACTGAGGTATCGAGGCTACCTGGGGAAAATGCTGAGGCGGCGAGAATGAGGGAAATACTTTATTTGAGTCTTACTAGGTGGATGCCAACACTCTTAGATAGGAAGGATCGCATGAGTATGGCGTTCGGGCTGGAACTGAGGGTTCCGTTTTGCGACCACCGTTTAGTGGAATACGTTTGGAATATACCGTGGGAGCTAAAGTATTATCAGCAACGGGAAAAGGGGCTACTTCGCCAAGCTTTAACCGGACTTTTGCCCGATGATGTTTTGTGGCGACGGAAAAGCCCTTACCCCAAAACGCATAATCCATCGTTTTTCCAGGCGGTCCGTGAGCAACTTAAAGTTATTCTAAGTAATCAATCGTCTCCATTACTCCAACTTATTGATACTGCAAAAATTCGTGAGTTTACTAAGTCTGATGACGCAAGATCGACATTTCCATGGTTTGGACAGCTGATGGGAGGACCACAGCTTATGGCCTATATGATACAGGTGGATGCTTGGTTAAGGCAAAATAAAGTTAAGGTAGTATTATGAAGTTTGTGCGTTTAAATTTGTTGTTGCTCTGATTATTGACAGGCGCGGAGGCGCTTGATAATATAACATTAATAATATTGGAATAGTCAAGCTGTTCCAATGGAAAATGCAACCAGCAATTCGGCCGGGAGTGGCTTGGGCTTGCTGGTTGTTTGCCATATTAGATAGTCAATGAAGAAGTTGCGGAGGCTAAGTTGTCGGGCCTTATTTTAAGGTTGAAACCAATTATGCGAGGTGGACGGAGTGTATTCTCTTTTAATACGTGGTGGATTAATTGTTGACGGAACAGGAAGACCGCCTTATCCAGGCGATGTGGCGGTGGAAAACGGCATTATAGTTGCCATTGATGCAGAGATATCAGATTTAGCGGTTCAGACAATTGATGCGACTGGGCTTATTATAAGTCCAGGCTTTATCGATATTCATTCTCATGCCGATGCCAGCATTTTTCGCAATCCGTTGTCGGAGAGTAAAGTCCTGCAAGGCGTGACGACTGAGATTGTTGGAAACTGCGGCATCGGGTTGTTTCCAGTTGATACAAAGAGAGTTGATATGCTTATTCAGTATTTACTCTTGCATGAGACAAGTTTGCCGCCAGAAGGAATAACTTGGTGTGATTTTAATCAATATACTGATATTATTGAGTCTAACGGACTGGGGGTTAACTTTGCTCCACTGGTAGCGCATGGAACGCTACGAATAGCTGCAATGGGAATGGAGGCACGTCAACCAGAACCAATTGAATTGGCTGCAATGAAAGCAATGCTTGATTCAGCATTAGAGCAGGGAGCATGGGGATTGTCCTCTGGACTGATTTATCCACCAGGGAGTTTTGCCGCATCGAGCGAACTTACTTGTTTGGCTGGAGTTGTTGCTCGATATGGGAGCATATTTGCTGCCCATATTCGTAATGAGGGCAACAATCTTCTGGAGGCGATAAGAGAAATAATAGCAATCGGTCAGGCAAGTAACGCACGGGTGCAGATTTCACATTTGAAGGCAATCGGCAAGGCAAATTGGGGGCGAGGAAAAACTGCCTTGGAGTTATTGGCAGAGGCCCGGCGGCAAGGGGTGGATGTTGCCGCCGATATGTATCCATATGAAGCTAGTAGTACATCTTTGACTGCTATTGTGCCGCAGTGGGCGATGGAAGGCGGTTCTGATGCGTTATTAAGAAGGTTGGCAGAAAGAGATGATCGGGAGGAGATTAGTACCGGAATTTCCCGGGAAATGTCGCTACGCGGCGGTCCGGCAAGTATTATGATAACGGCTGTCGGTATGCCTGGTGGAAAGGCGTTTTCGGGCAAAACAATTGCAGATTTGGCGATGGAGTGGCGGTGTGGTGCAGAGGATGCTGTTATTAAGCTTCTGATTATGGCTGAGGCTGTTGTCAGTGCGGTATTTTTTTCACTTTTCCCGGAAGAGGTTTCCGTTATTGCTGTCGATAAGGCTGTAGCAGTGGGCTCCGACGGGTTTGGTATGAACGCACTAAGGGATGGTTCGGTTGCTACTCATCCGCGTTCTTACGGGACTTTCCCGAAATTTTTGGCAAAATACGTTCGAACAGATAAGTTGCTTAACTGGGAAGAGGCTGTCTACAAGATGACAGGTCTTCCAGCGGCAAGGCTTGGGTTCAAAAGGCGTGGCATTTTAAAGAGTGGCAATTTTGCGGATATTACCGTGTTTGATCCGCTGCGAGTGAACGACAAAGCAGGATATATTGAGTGTCACAACTATTCAGAGGGAATTGAATGGGTGTTTGTCAATGGTCAGGCTGTGGTAAAGAGCGGAAGAATAACTGGCAACATGCCAGGGAAGGTACTACGTAGACAAAGTTAAGATCTCCAAACTATTGAATTAAGTAGTATGTTGTCTAGACTATCTCCCATACCAACTGGTATGGGAGATAGTCTAGACAAAGGAACTGGATATATCTATTGCAAACGGTATAATTATGGTACTTAACCTTTCGGTTTAGGAGGAAGACCAGGATAAGTGCCAGGATAGATGACTAATTCACGATCGGTCATTACTTTGACGATAACACTTAATTCAACTGAGGCCTTGAATTTGTTAGTACAGCCTTTTTCTGGTGGACACCAGCAAGGCTTATGATGGGGATTGTATTCAGGGCTATCGCTCGATTGGTTGTGCTTATCATCCCAGTTATATTGATCATAGTTCTGTTTGTACCAATGGGCGCGGGTGTGAGAATCACAATCGTAGTCAACTGAGTTGACAATAACTCTGGCTTCGGCATCCATCCCCCGGCGAGCTCTCCTGATTGGTACGTCAACAGTAAAGCGTATCCGCCTGGCTTCTACAGCGTGAACGGGTTGGTTGGGCAGGCATGCAACATAGATTCCTTTTACTTCGAAGTCGCCGCAGACAATTACTTTATTGGTGAGTACATCTACGTTGGTTATCCTTACTTTTTTTATTAGGACATCAATTATTTGTTCAATGGCTGGCTTGTTTTTGGGTACAACAATGCTAATGTCGATAGATTTTTGCATCGAATTTTCGCCAACAACCTGACGCACTATGATGCTCTGAGGTCCCGCCTGGGCACCAAGGACGCATTTTCCTAATACGGTTTGCGGTTGGTACATGTATTTCACACATACACCTCCTTTTGCGGGCTTTACTTATAATATGCAAAGTAATGGCTATAGAGTGAATCGAAGATTGAAATTCGAGGCGGGATTTATAGTCAATAAATTTTTATAGCAGCAGGGGAGAACTGGAAAGCTTCGAATTAATTGAATATGAATAGTTTAGGGAGGCTTGTCATGGAGTTGGTACTACTAAGACATGCTAAAGCGGAAGAATGCCCGCCTTGGATTAGTGATGAAGAGCGTAATCTTACGCCAAAGGGGCGTAAGAAAGCTCAGGCAGCAGCAAAGGGATTAGTCAAGTTTTTGCACGATGTCGATCAGTTGGAAATATGGTCCAGCCACGCCTTGCGCTCAGTCCAGACGGCTCAAATACTGGCAGCCAACTTTGGTGGCATGGAGGTTAAAGAGTACCGTTATATATATACCGGGCGGTTGGAAGAGGTGATGAAAGAACTGCGACAAATGAGAGCTGATGCGGTAGTGGTGGTTGTTGGTCACGAACCACATCTTGGGGTGTGGGCTAAGCAACTTGCGGGCGTGACTTTGCCATTTAAAAAATGCGCTGCCGCTGGATTTAAAATAGATTTTGAAGAGGAATTAAATATTAAACTTGAATGGTTTGCCAGTTCAAAAATATTGGCAAAGCTGGGAGAAGAGTAGTTGGGGGGACAAAAATGCCTGATAATGACGGTATCGAGGTCGAACTAAAACTCCGGTTACTTAATGATACAAATTGGGGAGCGGTTTTTGCTGCTCCGGCAGTTGTTGGAGTAAATGCTTTAGCACCTTCGAGCGAACTTTTGGATAGCCGGTACTTTGATTCGCCGGATCATGCTTTACAAAAAGCTGGTCTCGCTTATCGCATTCGTCGTGAAGATGGTCGGTGGATTGCTACAGTTAAAGCAGGGGGGACGTCGGTCGGTGGTTTGCATGAACGAAGGGAGTGGAATGTTGAAGTTGCTCAAGATCAGCCTTCAATCGAACCTTTTATAGATACCGATGCTGGCGAGCTTTTAATGGAGGCGCTTGGTGACAAGCCATTGATAATGGTGCTTGGTACAGTATTTGAACGGTACAAGACTATCCTGACAACGATGGATGGCAGTGTGATCGAATTAGCGGTTGATCGAGGAAAGATTACCGCAGGGGAGTTTGAGGAGCTAATTTCTGAGGTGGAACTGGAGTTAAAGGCCGGCAAATCGGCGGCAGTATTGGCCTTGGGGGCTGAATTGGCGTCAAGTGTTCCTATGACAGTTGAGCCAAGAAGCAAATTCTTCCGTGGATTATGTCTGGCTGGATTGGCTGAAGAAAGTACGCAAGATACTGTATATGTGCCTGATATGACGGCAAACGCCAGTGCGGGTATTAGTCAACTGCTTGTTAATCAGATACATAATGTATTTATAGCCCAAGATGATTTTTTAGCTAAACCAGCAGGAGCGGAAGGGCTACATAAACTGCGGATGGAGCTTAGACGGTTGCGTTCGCTGTTGTCTTTTTCCAAGCCATTAGCTGACCTGGAAAAATATGTCGAGTGGCAGGGGAAGCTCAGTGAGTGGAGCCGGAGTATGAACCGTCTCAGGGAAATTGATGTAGCTTTGAATGTTTGGTTAGAGGCTACTGATAATGGCGGAATACTGCTATCACCACCGCCTTGGCTTGGGCTGCTTTTGACTGCCGAACGTGAAAAGCTGGCCCAGGAATTGGTTGCGGTTTTTTCAAAAGGGTGTTTGAGTGCAACGTTGCTTGGCCTTTGGGTATGGGGGGTTGAAACGGCCTCTCCTCGGGAAGATGATACTATAAAATTAGGTGATTTTGCTGCAGAGAGGCTGGCAGAATGGATTGAAATATTGAGAAATGTGGGTAAAGACGCTAATATTGATGAACAGGGTCAAATCCATACTGCAAGAATTCAAGGTAAGAAGTTGCGTTATGTTTTAGAGGCCTTGTCGCAGGATGATGCAAAAACAAAGAGGTTGCTCGTTTGCCTGAAACGCTTGCAGACTTGCTTAGGTACGGTAAGGGATGGGCAATTAATTGGTGCGTTTCTTAATGAGTGGATGGATTTACATGCTAGTAGGATTATTTATCGTGATGCAGGAATTATTGCTGGTTGGATGGCACGGGATTATTTTGAAGCGAGACGTGACTTTGAGCCAGTGTGGCAGCGATTTCGGCGTTCTGCCAAGCGGTGGCTGCGGAGCTGTTCTAATAAGCATAAGCGGAGAGAAAGTAGTAAAGCTTCTAAGTGTTGAAAAAAGGAATCTCCTGTGGAAGTGATTGATCTTCTTCCATAGGAGATTTTACTTTGCATTTTAGGTTATGGAACATTTCATAATAAAACTAATTATTGAGTAACTGGAAACAGTAAGTTTGCGAGTTATTCAGTAATCTCGTAAATTGCTATTTCGCCAATTTCACGGTTGGCAGCTAAGATTACATCAGAAGTTTGCTTGTTAAGTACTGCTATATTGCTGGGACCGCCGGAATTATCTATAGTAAAATGCTTAATTTGGCCAGAGGCATTAATTTGAAAGCAGTTTAATTCCCTATTTCCTTTTCTTCCGCCAATGATAAATGACGGTTTGTTTAATATTTTTCCACCCCATACAACATGGCCGAATTCATATTCGTGCTCATGAATTGGAATTAATTTGTCATCGACATACTTATATATTTTTCCGTAGCTGCCATGGAAAGGCTCAATAGTGGCTAGTTCCATACATCCGTCATTATCTATATCACATACAGCTATATCACTAACTTCATGGTTTAATATTTGTTCAGATTCCCAGTTGTCGGTATTATTTTGTGGCAGATATAGAACAAATACTCCTTCTGAACCGGAAACAATATAGGCATCTCGCCCTTTCCAGTTTCCTTTACAAAATCCATGGTTTTTAGTAATGCCTTTAAGTATTGGTTTTAACTCAAAGGGTTTGTGTATTTCTGGAGGTATTTCTCCGATATATACACTGCCGGGTTTTGACCAGTCTTCCTTAGAGTCTTTATCTTCACAGAGGGTTGCACCAATGAAGAGGAGTCTATTATTAAAAGCAAATACATCGAATCTGTGCAAATACGGAATAATCATAATGGGAGTAACTGTCCATTTTGAATCAGCATCACAGATGGCATGAACTATCTGTGATGCTTTTGCCTGAAACGTAGGTGTGAAATCTTGGGTTGCAATAAATTCGTTTTTTCTGCCAGGTATCGGAACAATATTCATTGTTCCTCCTGGTCCGTCCCAGACTTTGTTTTCATCCCAAGTGTCTTCAGCGAATGCAATGCAAGGACCATGCCCTTCAGTTGCAACAAGATAGTGCATCTTTTCATTCAATTTCATAATTGCAGTTGCATAAGCTTTGTCCAGTTGGCCTAAAACTTTTTTATTTATTTTCACCTTAATTGCCACTCCTTACGTTATATTCTAAGCACAATATACCCAAAATACGTTGCACATATGCTCGTGGTATTATCATATGCTCAACATTATGATAACGATTTTTCATTTTTCCGTCAATAGTGGTTGAATGGTAGCAGTAAAAAGGAACAGTTGTGCAATTAATATTAGAATGGTTTGATGAAACATTAGCAGAGACGCTTTTTAAACAAAATAACAGCCCACAATAATGCGGGCTGTTATTTTGTTTAAATGTTGAATGATTCAGAAGAAAGTTCTAATATTTTTTCAGCAGTTCTGTCATCTGTTATCAGAGTATTAATCAGCTTTCCATTAAGTGCTCCAATAATGGCGCGGGCTTTTTCTGTGCCACTGGCTATGCCGATTACTACCGGCACTTTTTTTAACAGTTCTATTCCTACACCAACAATACCAGCGTGAAGTTTGAGTGGCAGGACATTGCCCATAATGTCATAATGATGCGCGCAGATATGCCCGGCAGCGCCTTTTCGTTTTAATTGTTCAATAGCTTCTTTACTGAGGTAACTTAACCAGGTTTGACTAGGGGAAACTGTAGGTTCCAATGAGCCAATGCCTGTTACGATGATGTCAGCTTCTTCGGCGATACGCAAGGTTTCTTTGATATGAGGGTTTTCAATTAAAACGTCTCTAGCTTCCGAACTGCCGACAAATAGGGGGGCGTGGATGTAGTAACATTTTCCACCATAGATTGCAGCTGTTTTTCTTACTACGTTAAAGCCATCAGTTTGGCTATTAGGAATGGCCGCGCCAAAAAGCTGTACTACTTTGATGGGAATTTTACGGTTGGGGTTGAGTGCTTCGACCGTGTTATGAAGCGCTTTACCCCAAGATATTCCGAGAATAGAGTCTTCTTTGATAACGCTGTCAATATAGCGGGCAGCTAAAAGAGCAACGCCACGCAGGGTCTCTTCGCCACGCCGGTTTTGGGCTTCTAATATTCTGATATCTTTAAGCCCAAACTTTGTAAGAAGCTGATGTTCAAGCACTGGTGACCTGTCCCAAGGATAGTGGATGTGGATTTCAACAACTTTTTTTTCACGGGCTTCCTGTAATAGTCGGGATACAGTTGAACGTGATGTATGAATATGCTTGGCAATTTCATTTTGGGTCATATTATTTTCGTAATATAGGCGCGCTACTTCAGAAAGCAATTCAAGCTCTTCCATGAAAAGTCCTCACTTTGTTATTTTGCAGATGGTATCATGGGTAAAAATTGATATTATTATCAATTATAGCATATTGCTTTCATAAGGCGGCTTTCTTTAGGCCAAAAATTCTTTTCTTACCATAAAGTAATAATTATAGGAAAGAAGTATATGGCAAATCTATATCGCCTTCAAAACAATCATCAAAGCCGCGGGGGTAATGATATTCGCGTTTATCTTTATCCTCAGGATAAACGAATTTTCCACCTACTTGCCAGATAAAAGGTTTGAATTTATATTGCAGCCGATTTTTCTTCATTTCAAAAAGAACACTGATTTCGGTCGGATCTGCTTGGAAATTTGACCAAATATCATGATGAAAGGGAATGATTACCTTTGTGTTTAGCGCTTCTGCCATCCGCAATATATCGGAGGCAGTCATTTTATCGGTAATGCCTCTGGGATTTTCCCCGAAGGAGCCTAGAGCCACATCAATCTGATAATTATTGCCGTGTTTGGCATAATAATTTGAGTAGTGTGAATCACCACTGTGATATATGCTGCCGCCGGGAGTCTTTATGACGTAGTTTACTGCTCTTTCATCCATGTTGCCAGGCATTTTGCCTTTTAAAATAACGTCTTTGGGAGCGGTAATCAATGCGGTACGGTCAAAGGATTCAAGGGCTAAGAGTTCGGTATCTTTAATCTTGATAATGTCCCCAGGCTTGACTATGGTACAGCGAGTTTCAGGCACGCCCCAACTAATCCAGAGATCGACACAGGCTTTTGGGCCAATAAAAGGAACTGATGATTCGCAATTTTTTAATACGGCTGCAGCAACATTTATGTCGATATGATCATTATGATCGTGGGTTGATACTACTGCATCAATTTTTTTAATTGCAAACGGATCCAAGACAAAAGGTGTTACCCTAAGATTTGGCTGTAGTTTTTTGCCTCCGCTCATTCTTGCCATTTGATGATGTGGATCCATTAGCGGTTTAGCTTTTGTTCTTTTTCCGCTGCCGCACCAAAAATCAATGCAGATATTTGCGTCGTTCTCGGATTTTACCCATATTCCTGTGCAACCTAGCCACCACATAGCAAATGTGCCAGGAGAAACTACTTCTGCTTCAATTTCTTCATTAAGCCAGGTTCCCCATTCCGGAAAGGTGCTTAATATCCAAGATTCTCTGGTTAATTGGTCAATTTTGCTCATTTTTTCACCCTTCTTTTTTGTTGTATTTTTTTATAGCAAATGTCTGTGGGGCACTCAGTTATTTTGAGCAAATGTGCAAATTTTGCATTATTGGCACCTGAGTATTGACATACAATTCAGTCATTTGCTATGCTGAGACTGAGAATATGACCAGATGATGAACGAATGTGCTAATAATATTGTAAGCACATGGTTGTGGGTTTGTCAAGATAGTAACCAGCGAAAAAAGGAGGAGTATTTAGTACCAGGACAAGAAGACTGAATTTTCCTGAAAAACGAAAGGAGATGTAACAAATATGGATTTTTACGCTGCTTTTGAAGTTGGTTTTAAGTGGTTTCACAACAATATTATGACCAAACCGGAGTTCTTTATTGGCGGTCTTGTCTTTATTGGATATATGTTGCTTCGTAAGCCGATTTATGAATCGTTTGCCGGCTTTCTTAAGGCCTCTGTAGGGATGATGATATGGGGAGTTGGCGCTGGCGGTCTGGTAAATACATTTCGTCCCATTTTGGCTGGTCTAAACGATAGATTTCATCTGAATGCAGCGGTTATTGATCCTTATTTTGGTCTGGCTGCAGCTCAAAAGGCGATTGAAGTTGCCGGTGTCTCTCTTGGTTGGACGATGATGGCGCTTATCGTAGGCTTCTTTTGGAATATCCTGCTTGTATTATTACGGAGATTTACTAAGATTCGCACCGTATTTCTAACCGGTCATGTTATGATTCAGCAAGCGACAACCGCCAGTTGGCTGATCTTTTTTGCCATACCTCAACTGCAGAATACAAATGGAGTTATTTGTATAGGACTTTTGATAGGAACATACTGGGCTGTTTTTTCAAACTTAACGGTGGAACCTGCTCAGAAGCTGACCGGCAACGCCGATTTTGCTGTAGGCCATCAACAAATGGGGTGGGTATGGCTGACCAGCAAGATAGCACCTAAAGTTGGCGACCCGGAAAAATCGGTAGAAAATATCAATTTGCCGCGTTGGTTACAAATGTTTAATGATAACGTTGTTGCTACCGGTACTTTAATGCTGGTCTTCTTTGGGATAATAATGCTCATTTTAGGAGAGCCTTACATGCGGGGGATTGATAAAGCTGGTTTTCCGGCAACGCTATCTTTCCCAATTTATATTCTTTCTAAGTCTTTTTCGTTCGCGGTTTATCTGTTTATCTTACTTAGTGGCGTAAGAATGTTTGTGGCTGAACTGACTGAGTCATTCCGCGGTATTACAGATAAATTGCTGCATGGTTCTTTGCCGGCGGTCGATTGTGCGGTGACTTACGGTTTTGCTTCGCCAAATACAGTGCTGTTCGGTTTTGTTTGTGGGGCTCTTGGCCAGTTTACTGCTATTGCCGGACTACTGGTGTTTAATTCACCAATAATGATTATCACCGGTTTTGTACCTGTATTTTTCGATAATGCTACTGTTGCTGTATTTGCCAATAAGTTTGGCGGACGACGTGCAGCAGCCATTCTTCCATTTTGTACAGGGATTTTCCAGGTAGTTGGCGGCGCTTTAGCAGCGTGGTATTTTGAATTGTACAAGTATGGCGGTTGGCATGGCAATATCGACTGGGATACTATATGGCCCATCTTCGGTGTGCTTTTCAAAAACTTGGCCATTCCTGGTGTCGTTGTCGTAATTGTCCTGATGCTTGTTATTCCGCAGCTCCAATACTGGCGCAGTAAGGACAAAGAACAGTATTTCAGTTGCCAGTACTCTGACGAACCAAAATAAAGCTTAATCAATAATAAAGGGGGTAGCTTCAATGCTTAAAGTAGTTGCTGCATGTGGTAATGGTATGGGATCAAGCCAGATTATAAAAATGAAGATCGAAAAGGTATTTAAAAAATTAAATATTACAGCCAGTATTGATCATATGAGTGTGGGGGAGGCCAAAACGGCTGCTGCTAATTATGACGTTGTTTTCTGTTCTATTTCATTGATCAATCAGTTTGTTGTTAAAAATAACCGGACCAAGGTTATTGGCTTGGTCAACCTCTTGTCAGAGCAAGAAATCGAGGCAAAGATTGTCGAAAACGATATTAAGTAAGCTAAGAGCAGTGGCATGAATTCCTGGTGTTCTGCTCTGACTTCTTTACGAAAAAGGTGGTAGACGAAGAGATTATGATTAATTTACGAGATATGCTTAATCAAGAGACTATACTTCTTCAGGCAGAGGCAGATGATTGGCAAGCTGCTGTGCGATTGGGCGGTCAGCTTTTAATTGATTCAGGAGTTGCTGAGCCTAGGTATATTGATGCAATTATTCAATGTACGATAGAGTTTGGGCCGTATTATGTTTTGGCTCCTGGATTAGCAATGCCGCATGCTAGGCCGGAGCATGGCGTCAAGAAAACTGGTTTTAGTTTGATGACATTGAGAACTCCAGTGCCTTTTGGACATACGGAAAATGATCCGGTGGATATATTGATTTTCCTAGCTGCAGCTGACAGTAGTTCACATCTTGAAGCAATGAGTCAGATTGTAACAGTATTTTCTGATGATGAGGCATTTGCGAAGATACGTCAGGCGAAAGATGCTAATCAAATAAATGAATTGTTAAATCAGATGGTTGATATATAAGTTTTAGTGACAAATGTTAGGTTGGTGGGGTAATGTCAATATTAAAAGAAATTCCTATCGGTATTTACGAAAAGGCATTGCCAACGTCCATTGGCTGGGAAGAAAGGCTGAGTGCCGCAGCTAAGGCTGGCTATGATTTTGTTGAAATTTCCATCGACGAGAGTGATCAACGTTTGGCAAGACTTAATTGGAATAAAAAGGAGCGGGATGAGCTTCGGCAGGCTGTTCTGGCTACCGGGGTAAAAATTCCAACGATGTGTTTGAGTGGACATAGAAAATATCCATTGGGAAGCGAAGATGTTGAAATTCGCCGTCAGGCGCTGGATATTATGGAAAAGGCCATAAATTTTGCGGTTGATACCGGAATTCGGATAGTACAGGTTGCCGGTTATGATGTTTTCTATGAGAAAAGTAACGAGAAGACTAGGGGAAATTTCCTTGATGGACTTCGTCGCAGTGTTGCCTGGGCAGAGAAAGCCGGAGTAATGCTGGCTATCGAGACAATGGATTATGAGTTCATGAATTCGGTGGAAAAAACTATGGCTTTTGTAAAGCTTATTAATTCACCTTGGTTGCAAGTTTACCCGGATATTGGTAATCTATCGGCCTGGGGACAGGACATTAATAAGGAATTTGAAGCTGGAAGAGGACATATTGTGGCTGTTCATGTAAAGGATACGGTCCCTGGAGAATTTCGCCGTGTGCCGTTTGGCCAGGGGAAAGTTCCTTTTGCTGCTGCTTTCAGGAAGTTAGCGTCAATGGATTACAAGGGACCGGTACTTGTGGAAATGTGGAATGATGATGCTGCTGATTCGATTAATATTATTGCTGAAGCACGACGATATATTAGCAATCAGATGCTAAATGGCTGGAGTCAGGTATCACAAGGAGTGTGATAATTATGTTGGAAGAACTTAAATTAGCTGTTTGGAAGGCTAATTTGGAGTTGCCGGAAAGAGGATTGGTGACATATACTTGGGGAAACGTGAGTGGCATTGATAGGGAAAAGGGTTTGATAGTAATCAAACCAAGCGGCGTGTCATACACCGATCTTAAAGCGGAGGATATGGTTGTACTTGATTTGGCGGGGAACAGGGTGGAGGGTAAACTAAATCCTTCCTCTGATACTGCTACGCATCTGATTTTATACAAGAACTTTGATACTATTGGTGGGGTGGTTCATACTCATTCTCCTTGGGCGACTGCTTGGGCTCAGGCAGGAATGTCGATACCGGCTTTTGGAACTACTCATGCTGATTACTTTTTTGGTGACGTTCCCTGTACACGCAAATTGACTGCTGAAGAGATCAAAGGGGAATATGAGGCAGAGACCGGAAATGTTATTGTGGAAACTTTTGCAGATAAAAACCCACGGTATATGCCAGGCGTATTAGTTTATAACCATGGACCTTTTACCTGGGGGAAGGACTGCTATGACGCTGTTCATAATGCTGTGGTAATGGAAGAGGTTGCAAAAATTGCCTATCATACGCGAGACCTGAATCCTAAGGTGGGGAGTATTGATAAAGTTTTATTGGAAAAACACTTTTTACGTAAACATGGCAGCGGAGCATATTATGGGCAGAAAAATACAATACTATGAGCTTAAAGAAGAAGCACGTAAAAATGCAGCCTATCTCAGATGAGATGGGCTGCATTTTTGCTTATTAATAACATTCGGGGCGACGGTCAGTAAAAATTGGGATTCTTTGCCGAACGTCGTCAACCAAGCTAAAATCGATATCGACTATAATGGTCTGTTCCTCGCTTGCAGATCCTTGGGCCAGGATTTCTCCCCAGGGACTGACTGCTAGCGAGTTACCAAAGAAGGTGGTGTTGCTGTCACTGCCAACGCGATTGACGGCGATTACGAACATTTGATTTTCGATTGCTCGAGCCAGAGTGAGGGTCAACCAGTGCTGACCGCGTGCTGCTGGCCATTGTGCTGGAACAAACAGTGTGCGGCAGCCTTTAAGTGCTAACGCCCGGGGAAGTTCAGTAAACCTTAGGTCATAGCAAATGATCAGTCCGGCTTTGCCGGTGCTAAGATCAAATATTTCTTGAGTGTTGCCTGACGAGAGGTAATCTTTCTCATTCATTAGTCCTAACCCGAAAAGGTGTATTTTTCGATATTTGGCAACGATTTCTCCACGACGGTCGATGGTATAGGCGGTGTTGTAAATTTTATCGCCAGCTTTTTCGGCTAATGATCCGGCAATGATTTCCACTTGGTGACTGATAGCGAAATGGCGCAGCATTGTTATGGTAGGCCCGTTTTCTGGCTCAGCAAATTCAAAAATATTTTCTAGTTTATAGCCTGTAGTCCACAGTTCAGGCAGGACGAAGAGCTTGGCTCCTTCTTTCAGGCCTGCAGTCATAAGTGTGTCTGCTTTGGCCTGATTGGTTGCTACATCTCCTAGCTTTATATTCATTTGGATAAGTGCTGTTTTCATTGTTGTGTCCTATGTTTTATCAGAAATTTTTCTTCAAGGAAGTCTGCTATTGGTGCTGGGTCAAGAAGACTGAAACGCGGCAGACCTTCATATATAATGTCATCAGAGACTATGGCTAGAAGTTCTTCTTGGTGGCACACTGGTTTATCATAGGCGGTTTTACGGAATACCTCAATCTTAATTTTTCCTTCAGACTTGTAGCCTTCAGTGAAGATAATATCAACATCATTAATGTGCTGTAAAATTTCCAACAATGTAAGTTCTGGCACTGTCTTTTTTATGAGTGCCATTTTTTGCGGGGAAGAAATACATACGACATCAGCGCCTGCCTCAGCATGCTGCCAGGTGTCTTTGCCTGGATGATCGATATCGAAACTATGGGCGTCATGTTTGATGACCGCTAGTTTATAACCGCGGCGCTTCATTTCTGCCACTAACTTGGTAAGATATGTGGTTTTACCACAGCCGGATAGGCCAACAAAAGAAATTACCGGTATGATATTAATCCCTCCTAAGTCAGACGTGACTTTACTTATATAATAGTTTTCCATTCATTGGCCGTTGTCCTTTGTTACACTATTTTTTTGAATTTAATTTAACTATATGGTAATATATTCCAAAGATAGAGGAATAATGCAGATTTTGACGAATAGATTAAGACAAATAATTGTAAATGAATTTAATTACTATACTTTTTGTGGCATTGGAGGCTAAGCTATGGCAACCAGAGTTAGCGACAGCGGCAGTTTAATACAAGTACAAGCCCAAAGACGTGAAAATACTGAAAAGGAACGTATCAATCGGCAACTGCGGGAACAAAAGAAGAATGAAGAAATTGAAGCGGCGCTTGCGGCTTTAAGCGTTTTTGATTATAAACCAGTGGAATATGAAACTGAACTAATTCGAAAGGAATTTTCTGAACCGCAGATTCCGGATTTTAGCTATTTGTTAAGCGAGGCTCGCGACAAGGTTGTAAAAGGGTATCAGTCAACTTTTTTAATTCAAGGTGCGCTAGGGATGGTTTTTGCGCTTCTTTGCCTGGTGGTTTGGAATTATTTTGTGGTTATAGTCGGTGTAGCTGGTGTTATCGCTTGTGCCATTTCAATGAATCGTGATATAAAAAGTAAACAGGATAGTATTGAACGGGCTCTGCGGGCAGCAAAAGAGAATGCAGATCAGAAGGTAAAAGAAATTAAAGATAGTATTGATGGTTTGCGCAAGGTGTTTATTGAAACTGAGAATGCCAGGATCGAAAAGCTTAAACTTTTCTTAAATGGTGATCGGGATTCGGTTTTGGCATATATGGAAAATGTTCTGCAAGAGTTCCGGTTGCCGTTTTTTTTGAAGTGTACCATTTATTATCAACAATACGAGCCGGTGCTAGAAATGCGTTTCCCTGAACAGTCTATTATTCCACCTAATAATCTAACATTGTCGGCGAATGGCGATGTTGTCAGTGAAGAAAAGTCACCGTTTGAAATTAATAGGCAGTATAGCGAAGTGTTAGCAGCGACCGCAGTATCGGTGGCGTTAAAACTCTACTCTGCTGTACCAACGCTGGAATGTTTATATGTTCAGGGAATTGTTGATAATTCTGGTAAAGAAGTATATGTATTTAGCATGAAAACCACTCGCCAATTGGCTATCGAGGAGGCGGTTAAATGCAAGAGCGGGATGGAGGCTTGCCAGGTATTTGAAGCCGAGTATTCAGTTAAAACAGCTGGCTCTTTAGCGCCTATTCAGCCAGTGTTTCCAGGCTGGTGGGATATGATGCCCAAGGATAAAATTAAAAGTGTAACAGTTAGCTGCTTACAACGGTAAGGTTTATCTCGTTAACAGCCTGTAAGACTTCGTTCTCTTAAGTCGGAGATCAACAGGATATAACACTCGAACTTATGTAAATATGATAACTTGCCTGTCAACTTTTGTTAAATAATAATGCTGATTATTATATGAAAGGTGCGGTGTAGGTTGAAAGTATTATTATGGGATATTGATGGGACTTTACTTAGAACGGATAAAGCAGGATTATATGCTTTTCGTCAAGCGGCGTTGGAAATGTATCAAGTGGAGTGTAGTTTTGGTGAAATAGTTGCTGCTGGTATGACCGATTACTATATCGCAGCTCAAATTATTATGAATATAACTGGCGATAGTCCTGGTGTGGATGAGGTTACAGCGTTGGTGCGGCGATACGAACAGCTTTTGCCATACCATTTGGCTTGTCGCAAAGGTTTCCTTATTCCGCCGGTTGTTGAAATTTTAAGGTATATTAGTGCCAGAGAGGACTACGTGTCATTGCTTTTGACTGGCAACACTGCGGTTGGAGCGAAGATAAAACTAAGTTATTATAATGTTGCTGGGTACTTTGATTTTTCGGGCAGTGCGTTTGGTGATAGTCGACTGAGACGTCGTGAGGTTGCGGCACAGGCCTTATCAAAGGTGCGCCTTTGCTATCCGGATGTTCTGGCGGACGATATTTTTGTTATTGGTGATACACCACAAGATATTATATGTGGAAAAGGCATTGGTGCCAGAACTGTGGCGGTTGCTACCGGGACTTATTCGCTTTTTGAGCTTATGGCGTATTCTCCCTGGTGGGGTGTGGATGTTCTGCCACCTCCTGCTGAGTTTTCGGCTAAGCTTAATACGAATTTGTGTTAGTCATCTGGAGCGGAGTAATGTGTTGGAATGATTTTATTTGTGGCCGCTGGGAGGCTATTTTTTTTTTACTAAAAGAGTCTTGACGAGTGTCTTGACACATAGCTCGAATGCTTGTAAAATTGTTGTCAATGGTAGGCAAGTAAGAAATACGCGGATATACATGGGCAATGTAGAAGGAGGAAACGGCCTTGAGAGAGATAATAATTACGATCCAAGAGTTAAAAAGGAAGCGACGGGCTGTATTATTGGCGCATAATTACCAACTTGATGACGTTCAGGCTGTTGCAGATTATGTGGGGGATTCATTTTATCTAAGCAAGGTGGCAGCTGATGTCAAAAGTGATGTGATTGTGTTTTGTGGTGTGCGGTTTATGGCTGAAACAGCCAAACTTTTGGCGCCTGATAAAGAAGTACTTTTGCCGGAAAGGGACGCTGGTTGCCCGCTGGCTGAGATGATAACAGCGGAGGATGTGCGAAGATTGAAGTCTGAACATCCTGGAACACCTGTGATGTGTTATGTTAATTCATCGGTGGAGGTGAAAGCCGAAAGTAATGTTTGCTGCACCTCGGCTAATGCTGTTAAGATAGCCGCTTCGCTTCCTGGCAAAAAACTGATATTTGTACCTGACGGAAATCTGGGGCATTATGTTGCGAGCCGGGTTATGGAGAAAGAGTTTATTTTATGGCCTGGTCATTGTTATACTCACGCTAAAATAAAGCCTGATGACGTCCTGACGGTGCGTGAGAAATATCGTGAGGCCAAGGTACTGATTCATCCGGAGTGTGATCCGGAGGTAGCTCGGTTGGCTGATTTCACGGGCAGCACATCACAAATTATGCATTATGCTGAAAAGTCGTCTGCTCCTGCGTTTATTATCGGCACAGAGGTTGGCGTACTTTATCAACTCAGTGCTAAACAGCCTGATAAGAAGTTTTATTTGCTTCATCCCGGGCTGATCTGTCCAAACATGAAAAAAACCAGGCTGGAAAGTGTATTAGCGGCGCTAAAGGACAATAAGCATTCAATTACGGTAGAACAAGCGGTTGCTGCTAAGGCGCGTTATACATTGGACCGGATGTTGGAATTAGCGTGATGGATATGAAATATATTCTTTCTGGTGATAACGGATTTGATGATGGTGAACAGACGGTTTATGATGTGGTGGTAGTAGGGGCAGGAGTGGCTGGCATGACGGTTGCGCTTGAACTTAATGAGAGGTTTAGGGTGGCGCTGCTTTCTAAAACCGGCATTAATGAGGCTAGTACTTATAAAGCTCAGGGTGGAATGGCGGTTGCGGTTGGAACTGACGACAGCGCAGAACGGCACATTGTCGACACACTTAAGGTGGGACAGGGTTTATGTTGTCAAGAGGCCGTAACTTGTTTAGCTGAGGAAGGGCTTGACGCTCTTGAATTTTTGTTGCGTCAAGGTGTGGAGTTCAATCGGCGCAATGAAGGTTTTGACTTAACCAGGGAAGCTGGTCACAGCCGATACCGTGTTGCACATTATTATGATTATACCGGAAGACATATTGCTGAGCGGTTGGAAGAAAAAGTGGCTGCCAGAAAGAATGTTCAGTGGATCAAAAACTGTTTTGTTCTGGAAGTGTTAACAAATGATGAACGCTGTTACGGCTGCCTTGCTTTCTATTCTGGGCGGCTAGTTGTTTTTTGGGCCAAGGCATTGGTTATCGCCTCCGGTGGTTATGCTGGAATATTTGCAGATTCTACTAACAGTATTGCTGCCAGTGGTGATGGAATTGCAGCTGCTTACCGGGCAGGGGCGGTTTTAGCTGATATGGAGTTTGTGCAGTTTCATCCAACGTCTTTTCTTACTCCGGGAGGCGGCGTTTTCTTGCTTACAGAGGCGCTGCGCGGTGAAGGGGCGGTGCTAAGGAATGCTGCCGGGGACAGATTTATGACATCGTATCATGCTGACGGTGAACTTGCACCCCGCGATGAAGTTTCGCGAGCTATTACTAAGGAAACTAAACTGTCTGATGCTCCGGTATTTTTAGACGCGCGACATTTAGGAAAAGACTATTTGGCTAAGCGATTTCGACAGGTTTATACTAGCTTGGCGGGTTATGGTTACTTTTTGGAAAAGGATTTGGTGCCGGTTAGGCCAGCGGCACATTATTCTATTGGCGGTATCAAAACAGATCTATGGGGCAGATCTTCTTTGGATGCGCTATACGCATGTGGAGAGGCATCGGCTACCGGTGTACATGGCGCTAATCGATTGGCGAGTAATTCTTTGCTGGAAGCAGTGGTTTTTGGCCGTAGAGTGGCATTAGCAATAGCTTCTCAGCCTATGCATGAAGTGGTATTTCAGTCGCTGAAGTTCTTAGATCGGAGAGCTTTAAGGCGGGGGCTTGATATCCAAAATCTAGGGGTGAGCCTTAATCAGGCAGCGGGTGTTATTCGCAATGGTGCAGCAATGAACAAACTATTATCATCGTTGCGCCAGATACCAAATACTGAATGCGAAGCCGATTTGCTAAAACAATACAGTACAGCAAATACCTTTCAACTGGCAGAGCTGATACTAGCGGCTGGAATTGCCAGGAAGGAAAGCCGGGGGACTCATTTTCGCAGCGATTACCCGGAAAAAGATGATAATTGTTTCCGGAGGCATACTATAGCAAGGTGGGGTAAGGAGGTTAGCATGGAGTGAATAATATAATAATTGATGAGCTTATAAAATTAGCGCTCAAGGAAGATATCGGTTTTGGGGATGCAACTGGTGAGGCAATTTTTGACGAAGCCGATGTATCGGAAGGAATTTTACTTGCGAAGGAAGATTTTGTAATTGCGGGAGTGGATGTATTTAGCCGGGTTTTTCAAATTATTGACAGACGTGTTTCGGTTACGTTAGCCGTTAGAGATGGAGATGGCGTTAAACAAGGTGAAAAGCTGGCTATACTAGAGGGACCGACAAAGTCTATTTTAGCCGGAGAACGGGTTGCGCTAAATTATTTGCAGCATTTATCTGGAGTTGCTACAAAAACAAAGTGTTTTGTGGAAGCAGCCAAGGGGCAGCGGGCAGTGGTTGTTGATACCCGCAAGACGACTCCTGGTTTAAGGATGTTGGAGAAGTATGCTGTAAAGGTTGGTGGAGGACAGAATCATCGTTTTGGCTTGGATTCAATGATTCTGATTAAAGATAATCATATTAAGGCTGCCGGAGGGATAAGGAATGCGGTAGCAAAGGTGAAAAAAGGTGTATCACCCTTTCTGAAAATCGAGGTTGAGGTTGAGTCGTTAGAAGGTGTTAGAGAAGCTTTGGCTGCGAACGTAGATATTATAATGCTTGACAATATGCTTCTGGGGGAAATAAAGTCGGCTGTAAGTATTATTAATGGCAAAGTGTTAGTGGAAGTGTCAGGTAATGTAACGTTGGAAAGAATCGGGGAACTTGCTGCTGCTGGAGTGGACATTATATCCAGCGGTGCTCTTACTCATTCAGTTAAAGCTGCAGATATCAGTCTGCGGTTGGTATAGTTTTAGTTATAACTGTTAACTTTAAGAAAAATGTAAAAAAAAGTAATTATAACCCGACTTTAGTCACATGCAAAAAGGGGGACTAAAGTCGGGTTTTTTGTTCCGTAAAGCAATGCAGTGCCAGTTTTCTACAATTTTCCTTGGAAAAGTAGAAAAAATTTCGAATAAAAACATTGCGGAATTTTGTCGGATTTATTATTATATAACTATCTTAACATAATTATTCTAGGCGGATTATAGTAGAGACGGGGTAAGTAGAAAGCTGTAGAAAACGTTTGTGTTACCGTCAAGTTGCCCCATTCGGCGAATTTGGATGGCAAAAGGGCTTGGTATCCGGCCTGCACTGAAGGATAATGTGACAGGGGGACTAATTCTTGGAAATTTCAACGATTATCGGTTTGGTTGGTGGCATATTAGCAGTTGGCGTTGGGATGGTATTAAAAGGGGCAAACCTATCCGCGTTAATAAATCCGGCCGCCTTTTTGATTATTATTGCTGGTACGGCTGCTTGCATCTTTAATGCTTTTCCACTGGAGCAGATAAAAAAATTTCCTCAGTTATTCAAGATATTATTAAAGAAGCCGCAGCGTATGCCAAAGGGCGAACTCTTGAGTTTATTTACAAATCTTTCCCAAGTGGCTAGACGAGAAGGCCTGCTTGCGCTAGAGCCGATGTTGGAAGATATTCAGGACGCTTACCTAAAAAGTGGGCTATCGATGGTTATTGATGGTATGGACGCTGATTTGATAGCCGATGTACTGGGACTGGATATTGCACAGATGGAAGCTAGGCATCGCTCCGGCGCGCAAATTTTTACTCAGGCCGGTACATATGCACCAACGCTCGGGGTGCTGGGAGCAGTGGTTGGGCTGATAGCTGCTTTGGGAAATCTGAATGACATCGAAAAGTTGGGGCACTCTATAGCTGCTGCATTTATTGCTACGCTGCTGGGGATATTTACTGGCTATGTTATATGGCATCCATTTGCGAATAAACTAAAAATGCTATCACAAGAAGAGGCAGAATACCGCCGGATGATGTTGGAAGGCATTTTGTCGATACAGGCCGGGGACAATCCGGCTACTGTCGCTGCAAAGCTGCGAGTCTTTGTACCGCAAGATCAACGGGAAAAGCTAGATGGCAAGCCTAACGAGGAATCAGCTAATGGCTAAACATAGGCAACATTCGGAACACCATGAAGAGCATGTTGATGAAAGCTGGCTTATACCTTATGCTGATATTTTGACGTTGCTTCTGGCTCTTTTTATCGTACTTTTTGCGTCCGCTCAGGTTCGTCAGATTCTACGCCGAATCAATCGATTCCACCGACTCCGCAGCAAAACAGAAGTAATGCTTGGCAGCAGGAAACTGCCCAATTGGCGCAAGTGAAGAAGATGATGGATAAATACATTGAAGATAATAAATTATCCGGTGGATTGGAGACGGCATTACTTGATGACGGGTTGATGATTCGTATTAAAGATAATGCGCTCTTTCCTTCAGGGAGCGCTGTGCTATTGCCGCAGTCACGTGTTTTTGCGGCTGAGATTGCTAAACTTTTGGTACCTCTTCCTCAACGTGTAGTGGTTACAGGGCATACCGATAATGTGCCGATTAATACTCCGGAG
>JAGGAC010000126.1 GCA_017889635.1 Bacillota bacterium
ATTAAACCAGTCATAAAATTTCATTGCATAAGATTCGCCATACCCCATTCTCCAGCCAATACTATACCTGCTAATATGCGGATACATCAGCCATAATGGCACCATAAGTTCTGTAAAGTTAAATGCATCATTCATAAATCGTATCAATCCTCGCTATCCAATTAAACAACATTACACAACGCCTGATCCCGCGTTAGAACTTTATTGTTTTTATAAGCAGATCCGTTCCTGCAATAGTATTTACAAAAAGTTTCCTCGCGGCATCAATATATTCTTCCGGCTGCTTAAGCAATGGACTATAGTGCCAGCTTCGGAAAATGTCATATGCTTTTTCTGTATAGCTTTATCAAGATAGTCATCCTCACCGTACATTCCTTCGCAAATAAAAAGATCGGAATCATTAATAAAGTTAACTAAATTCTCTGTCGGTCTTGTATCAGTACAATAGCAAACTTTTATCGATCACTCAAAACCATTTCAGGAGATATACTCCTGTCCTCTAACCTTATTATTTCGCCTTTCTGCAGTCGGTTCCAATAACTTACTGGAATATCCAGTGCCCTAGCACGCTCAACGTCAAATTTGCCTTGCCGTTTAAGCTCAATACAATATGCTACACAAGGAAGATTGTGCTCAACGGAAATGTGCCTAATATAAAAATTACTAACACAGATCTCCCTGCTTTCATTATTTCCCAGTTCAATTAACCTTAAATTATAGGGTAACTCCGGCGAGATAACCGTCAACCCTTCAACCGCCTTTTTCAATCCTGGCGGCCCGATTAGAGTTAATGGCTCTTCCCTTCCCGAATTGCCTAAAGTAAGCAGCAATCCCGGCAATCCTCCTATATGGTCTGCATGATAGTGGGTAAATAAAATAGCATCAATTGCCTTAAAACCCCACTCCACCATTTTTATTGGAATTTGCGTCCCTTCGCCACAATCTATTAAAATCATTCTTCCGTTAACTCTTATCAAAAGGGAGGTTAGCCACCTGTCAGGTAGTGGCATCATGCCACCCGTTCCTAACAAGCATACATCGAGCATAAATATTGCCTCCTTGGGCTTTTCTAATCACTTTCCATAGATTAATCCCTGAACTTGTCAATAAAACCTGCCAAGAAAAATCAAACGATTTATCTTAGCAGGTTTTATTATAGTAGTTCACCCTTATTCATTTCTTAGAAAACCTGGCGTTAACCTCTGAAGATATATAACATTTTAACTAATGGTCGTTGTGTCCTTCATCATTTTTTCCCTGGGTTATACCTTCAAAAGAATTAAAGAAAACTGTATCCTTAATATCATAACGCTGGCTATGTAATTGATGTGGAGTCGAATCACTTCTTGGATATCCGATTGGAAGAAGTGCTACTGGAACTAGGTATTCTGGCAATTCAAAAGCTTCTTTGATACTATCAGGATTAAAATGGCCTACCCAAGTAGTGCCTAATCCCAACTCCGCAATTTGCAGCATCATTTGGGTTGTGACAATACTAGCATCAACAACTCCCATATTTTCATTATCATAAGGTCTTTTCCAGCTGGCTGTGGAATCATAGCATACCAACAATGCTAAAGGAGCATAAAAATGATACTTTGTACATGATTTTAGTTTAGCCAATTCTTCTTCGTTTTCAATAACAAGTATTCGTTGCGGCTGATAATTCACTGCAGTCGGTGCTACTCTACCAGCTTCCAAAATCAAGTCTAATTTTTCTTGTTCGACTTTTTTATCGCTAAATTTTCTAACAGAATACCTTTCTTTCGCCAGTTGTAAAAAATTCATATTAACATCCCCCACTTTAAATTTTTTCGGTTACAATCACTGCCCAAAGGGCTACAATTATAACTTAAAATACTCATTCAAAGGACGATTCCAATTTATTGTCGAGTACTTGATCACTAATGCCTTATCCTTCATTTTAAAGGCTTTGATCAGTTGATTATGTTCCTCAACAGAATTCAACGAAATATTTATTCGCTGACTATACATTAAACGTCTTATATGAGCAAGCATCATAGAAAGCATGCCGTCAACATACTTATTATTTGCAATTTTTAAAATGATATCATGAAACTCTAAATCATATTGGCCTGCTGCAAGAAAATTTTTATTGTAGATATTGCGCTCAATTTGCTTATTCAGGGACATTAGCTCATCAATTGACTGGTCACTTATTTTATCAATTGCCAGTTCACACGCTACAGCACTAAGCGCTGATATCGGAGGTAAAATTAATTTAATTTCGTCTTCATCAATATTTGTTACAATAGTTTTTCTGCCAGGCATTATCTCTACGAAATTTTGGGCTTCTAACATCTGCAACGCTTCTCTAACCGGTGTTCTGCTTATTCCCAAAACTTTTGATAATTCCATATCATTTATTTTTTCTCCAGGCGCAAAAGTCCCGTCAATAATCCATTCTAGAATTTGTCTAAACGCTATTTCTTTTGAAGAAGGCTGTTCTAGCGCAACAAAATTTTTCGGTATTGGCATGCTAACTCCCTCTAAGTCAATTTAGAAATACATTAACCCCGATTAACCATTATTATAACACTAGCCTTCGCGATTTTCCAATATGCAATATGCGATATATTGCATATTGGAAAAAATAAAAGTATAATATTTGGTAAGCTTTAAATTTCTACACAGAGAAGGCGAACAGTTTTGAATACCGCTATAAACCAAGTCACTATCCTTACGCTCATGATGCTGGCAGGGATTGTTTTACGAAAGAAAAACATCCTTACCAATGAAGTAAATAAAGGGCTTTCCGATATTTTAATGACCATCACAATGCCTTTTATGATTATTCATTCTTTTAATCTTGAATTCTCAATAGACATGTTAAAAAATGCTGGTTTAATACTCGTTTATTCTTTGATAATCCATATTATTCTCATCGGCTTAAGCAAATTGCTATATTATAATTTTGAGCCTTCAAAAAAAACTATTCTCAGTTTTTCCACGGTTTTTTCAAACTGCGGCTTTGTCGGATTCCCTCTGGCTCAGGGTTTATTTGGAAGCATAGGAGTATTCTACACAGCCATATTTTCAATCCCGTTTAACATTATTATGTTTACATATGGAGTTACCCTCTTTACACATAAAAAGGACTTTAAAAGCATAAGAAAAAATCTTGTCAACCTGCCCCTTATTTGTACTATATTAGGAATAATATTGTTCCTTTTTTCCATTAAGCTCCCATTGCCAATACTTAAAACCTTGGAGAGCATAGGAAACATGACAACTTCAATTTCAATGTTTATAATAGGGTCTATGCTTGCAGATATCGAGGTAAAAGAT
This sequence comes from Bacillota bacterium, assembly GCA_017889635.1. Lineage (GTDB taxonomy): Bacteria > Bacillota > Negativicutes > Sporomusales > CTSoil-080 > CTSoil-080. Next base: position 3,310 of record JAGGAC010000126.1, read on the forward strand.
GTTTTTAAAGGCTTTGCTGTATACTATTTAAGTCTAATAAAATTAATTATCGTTCCCCTCTTAAGCTTTGCGATCCTTAAACTTTTAAATGCCGACAAAGATCTTGCTTATATCTGTGTAATTTTAGTAGCAATGCCTACAGCAAGTTTAGTCGGCGTCTTTGCCGAAAAATATAATGGCAACAAAGAAGCCGCTTCTCAATGTGCTTTTTTGACTACTGTACTATCGATTATTACAATACCTGGTATTCTTGCAATAATATAAACTTGTCAAAACCTAAATTACGAAATTTCCAATACGGGAATTAAGAATATCAATGATATCCTTCGCCGAATGAGGGTGCCCTAATTTCCTGGAGCGTTCCCGTAAAGTATGCAATTGCTTAGGATCAGCCAGCAGCCTGCCAAGAGTCTTAACCAGAGCGCTCTGTGAAGATGCCTCAAGGGCAATTCCCCGCGAGGTCAGATAATGGGAATTTTCTTTCTCCTGCCCAGGAAGAGATTTATAAAAGACCATCGGCAGTCCAATTGCCATAGCCTCACTAATAGTCATACCGCCAGGTTTTGTGATAAGAATGTCCGAGACAGCCATTAGTTCGGAAATGTTATCTACAAAGCCCAACACTTTAACCGGCTGATGCATTTTACCAGCTACATTTAACAGCGAATCATACAAAACATTATTTTTACCGGCAATAGCCACCACCTGTACCTGCTGCGCCAGTTCATTTATACTGACCAGCGCTTCTTCAATAGCTCCAAGACCGAGACCGCCTCCCATAAGTAATACGAGCGGCTTATCAACACTAAGACCCCATTTTTGCCGGATAGCAGTTACATCACTATTTTGCCCAAACTCCTGCTTTATTGGAATACCGGTTACATGAACCCGGCTGTAAGACATACCCCGCGCCGCAAATGCCTGATACACATCTTCCGTAGCCACAAAATATTCGTCAATTTCGTGGAAAAACCACATGTTGTGAAATGAAAAATCAGTGACAATAGCCGCAAGAGGCGTTGCGCTGCCCCCACTCCGGCGGATTCGGGCAGCAGCACCACACGGAAAGGGATGCGTACCGATTACCAAATCTGGTTGATATTGGGCAAATAACTTTTTCATATGATGCTGCATGGTCTTAAACAACACATACTTAGTATTATTAGTAGAGTTCCCGCTCCGGGCTGAAATTTTGTACACAAAATTGTAAAGCCTTGGAGCGCATTCCAGCATTTCCAAATATACTTCCTTCAATAAATTATTAAACGTATATTTGCTGTCCATAAAGTCAACAAATTCAGTCCGGACATTTGGATATCGCTGTTGAATCTCCTTTTTCAACGCATAGCCGGCCTGATCATGTCCGGCACCGACCGAGGCGGAAATAATAAGTACTTGTCGCAGTTGTATATTAATGGGTATCACCTACTTTTCTTACAGAATGTCTTAGCGTTATAGGTAAGTATATTTTTTACGGCTTAATGCAAGACATATATTATATTATCACATAGTACATATTTATTTGCCAAATAAATCGTTTTCTTTCTTTGAATTCCAAATATACTCAATGCTTTGGGCAAGTTCTGTAGCCTTTTCTATACCAAACCTATCTGAGATAAAGCCTAAAGCCATATCTATTCCTGCCGATACGCCAGACGAAGTATAAAACTTTCCATCGACTACCCATCTGGCATGACTGATCCATTTAACCTCGGAATTCACTGACTGAACCCAATCAAAGGCTCGTTTATTTGATGTAGCTTTAAGACCATTCAACAGATTTGTTTTAGCCAGCAGCGCTGACCCGGTACAGACCGTAAGGCAATATTGAGATTGAAATGCAATGTCATATAGCTTCTCAATAAACTTATTATCGTTGATCAAATGCCGTGTTCCTTGACCACCAGGAACTAATAGTATTCCTGAATAATCTACATTTTCCAAAGCCTCCGTTACAATTGGTACTCCTTGACTGCTTTTAATAATACCGCCATTTGCTGAAACAAAACGTAGTCGACATTTCTCCATACGTAGTCGACATTTCTCCATACGTCCAAGTACTTCAACCGTTCCAAATGCATCTAAGGTTTCAAAATCAGAAAACAATAAAATATTTACATTCATTATATCTATTCATCTCCCCATAAATGATATAAATTAGAGTCTTACCGGCGGTTAACGAGATAAATCAAGAATTCAAATTATCTATTATCTTCTTCTTAAACAAAGTAACTCCTACCAGTCTTTCTATATACTGGTAGGAGTTTGAAAAAAGTTCAAATTTTATAGGCTGATTCGATTTTCCACCAGCATTAATGCTGGTGTTTCCCCAATATTGAGGTGGCCCCAATTCGCGTTTGCGAATTGGGGTCATTCTTTACTAACCACTCTATTATATTACTTTCTTACCAAAGCATACTCAGCTGTATACCAATCCGCCACGGTTGTAATGTTATTTGTCAAAATTAAGGTTAGGTTTTTTCTTTAAAAATAATACTACAACAGCA
>JAGGAC010000063.1 GCA_017889635.1 Bacillota bacterium
AGAACTTAGGTACAATGTTAAACAATGTTGGTGCTAACCTTAAGTAATTCTCGGATTCTTAGTTATTTTTTAGCAACGAGAGACAAATAGTTGGCTAACCCATGTAGCTAACAAACATGCCTTATCCATGTTTGTTAGATATATAGTACAAGAGGAGGTGAGTGGATGAGTTATAAATTGTATGCGTGGTATCAAGGAATGCTGACCTCGTTGCGAAATCAGAAGGGTCAAGGTATGGTTGAATATGGTCTAATTCTTGCATTAGTCGCAGTAGTTGCTATTACAGCCCTGACCACGCTGGGAAAGAACGTAGGCACCGTGTTAAACAATGTTGGTGCTAATATCAAGTAATTTAGTAGGTGCTGGCCTCCGACAGTATGTCGGAGGCTGCTTCCCAACAGAGAGGAATTTGGTACCATGAAAAATCGTGTGCTCTTATTGATTTTGTTGGGATTTTTACTTGTCGTTGAACTTGCAGGGTATCAATTTAAGATCGATTGGGCTAATCCGCAGCTAGTGGATACTGACTGCTATATGCGGTTGGTGCGGGTAGAGCAGCTATATATGGATGGGGACTGGTACGACCATGCTATACACCGCAGTAACTGGCCTCAGGGGGAGATTCTGCATTGGTCACGGCTATTGGATATTATATTGTTGGCAGGGGCGTACATAGGTTGTCCTTTTGTTGGATTTAAAGCAAGTTTATTTTGGTGGGGTATGATAGTTAGTCCGATACTTCATGTTGCTTGCATGGCCGGTTTGTTATGGGCTGCACGCTCAGTGTTTGAACTGGACACTACTTTCAGGTTGGGGCTTATATTTTTAGGACAGGCCGGTATATGGGGATATTGTTATATCGGTCGGTCAGATCACCATAGTTTACTGTTATTATTATTTATCTTACTGTTAGGTTGTTGTTTCCGAATGTTCGATGACCGCTATGATTGCATAAAATATAGCCGGTACGCTGGCACGATTGCTGCAATCGCCATGTGGGTAAGTGTTGAATCAGTATCTGCCATAGTTATGATATTAGGTGTTTTATCAGTTTTATGGGTATGGAAGGTAGAACTGTCTCGAAGTAAAGCAGAAGGTTTTACGTTGGCATTACTGCTTTCAAGTGTTATTTACTTTTTTGTTGAGAATCCGCCAGTACAAGTTTTTGCAGTGGTTTATGATAAATTATCAATAGTTCACATTGTCATATTTTTAGTTATTAGTTTGTTTTGGGTACATACCAGGTTTGTTAAGTACAACAGTAGATTTGCACGGGCCGGTGCCGGAATAATACTGTTATGTATTTTGGGTGCGGTATTAGGATGCTGCTTTCCAGGATTTTTTAAGGGGCCGTTTGCTGGTATCGATTCGCGAATTGTGCCAATATGGCTGAGCCAAGTGCAAGAAGTTCAGCCGCTATGGGAATGGTCACAAAAGGGTTTTGCAAAAATGCTGCTCTTAATTGGGCCGGTGACAATATGTCTGCCTTATGCGATTTACATAGCGATAAATCGGCGAAAGAGTTTTCCTAAGGAATGGCTCTGGTTTATGGCCGGGATGGCCGTGTATGTCCCGCTGGCCTTGTATCAATTACGTTGGGCGGCTTATGCCGAAGTAGTACTTTTATTTCCAACTGCGTTTATTTTACAGAATTGTTTAAAGCGCATAGAAAGTCTGAATAAAGAATGTTGGCGGAGCATAGTTCGGGTTGTGGTTACTATTGTATTTTGCGTGGGTTATGGTAGCGTGGCATTGTTGGTGCAGCCAACGGAGCAGGACGCAAATACAGTCACAATTACCAAAGCAACAAAATTTCTTAATGAGCTGCAGGTTTTGGAGGCTGGCCCCAAGACTATCATAACAGATATTGATTTTGGACCTGAGATTCTTTATCGTACGCCGCATCGGGTAATTGCTACTCCTTATCACCGTAATGGAGACGGAATAATTCTAGTTCACCAAGTTATGTCAGCTCAAGAAGATAGTGAAGCTTACAAACTCATCAAACAACGTGATGCCGATTTGATTCTATTGTCGCCTGCGATGAAAACTAAGTTTCAGGGAAACACGTTTTGTGGCCGTTTACTTAGCGGACAATACCCGAACTGGCTCAAGCCGATAGATTTACCAGATTATTTACAGGGTGAAATATTGTTATACGAGGTTGTGCGTAATGATAATAACTGATATGGCGAGATTTTTTGAAATCGGAAGATATGCTGGTGTCGGTGCCATAGCCTTTGTAGTTGATTTTGGTGTTCTATATACACTGTCAGAATTATTTGCAATTCATTATTTGATAGCAGCAACAGCGGGATTTGGATGCGGACTTGTGACAAATTATTTACTTTGTTTGAAATGGGTATTCAATAGTCGCAGTATTAAATCAAGTTATATTGAGTTTTTGATTTTTGCAATTATTGGGGTTATTGGTCTGATTGTAAACGATTTAATAATATTTATTCTTACTGCAGTGGTGGGGTTAAATTATCTCAAGTCAAAATTGGTTGCTGCTGGCTTAGTCTTTTTTTGGAATTATTTTGCCAGAAAATATAGCCTTTTTAGTACGGGAAACACAAAACTTGGGGGGAGCTATGTATGTCGGTAAAAACTGCGATTATTATTGGCGCCGGACCAGCTGGCTTGACTGCGGCTGATGAGCTTCTGACAAAAACGGATGCAAAACCATTGATCTTTGAAATGACCAATGATATCGGTGGGATATCAAAGACGGTAAATTATAAGGGTAATCGAATTGATATTGGGGGACATAGGTTTTTTTCAAAATCGGACAAGGTTACTAGAAAATGGCTGGAGGTGCTGCCGCTGGAGCAAGGTCCAGATATTGATGCAGCACAAGCTGATAATATTATGCTTGTAAGAAACCGATTGTCTAGGATTCTGTTTAAACGACGATTTTTTGATTATCCATTGACGCTTAGCGCGGAGACGCTAAGGAAATTGGGTGTGCTAAGGACGATAAAGATTGGATTAAGTTATATTAAAGCCCAAATTGCTCCTGTTTGTCCGGAAGTTACACTTGAAGATTTTTTTATTAACCGATTTGGTCGCGAACTATATGCTACTTTTTTTCGGGACTATACTGAAAAGGTTTGGGGCGTAGCGTGTTCAGATATTTCTAAAGAGTGGGGAGCGCAACGGGTCAAAGGGTTATCGGTGGCAAAAGTGATTTTAAATGCCATTAACCGGATTGTACGTAAGGATTCTATGGAGCAGAAAAATGTCGAGACCAGCTTAATTGAGCAATTTTTCTATCCTAAGTATGGGCCGGGTTATTATTGGGAGCAGGTAGCGGAAAGTATAACCGAGCGTGGCGGCGTAATAATGTTAGAACATCAAGTCACCGGTTTAAGTTTGGACAAAGACAATGTTTGGACTGTAGAAGTATTGGAAAAAGCAACTGGAAAAATTAGTTCATTTCAGGCTGATGCAGTGTTTTCGTCGATGCCTGTACGAGATTTGATCAAAGCCATGGCTGAAATGGCACCACCCATGGTACATGAGGTGGCTGATAAGTTAGTATATCGAGATTTTCTGACTGTTGGAGTGCTTGTGCCAATTAACAAATGTGTTAATTTACCTGATAATTGGATTTATATTCAGGAAAATGACGTCAAGGTAGGGCGGATACAGATATTTAATAATTGGAGTCCTTATATGGTTAGTAATCCTGAGCACTTGTGGTTGGGACTCGAGTATTTCTGTAATGAGGGTGATGCATTCTGGGAGCGGAGTGATGACCAACTTGCCCAGTTAGCTGCAGATGAACTTGTTAAAATTGGTTTTATTGTAAGTAGTGATGCTGTTGATGACAGTACGGTTGTACGTATGAGTAAGGCTTATCCTGCTTATTTTGGAGGCTATGAAAATTTCTCCGTAATTAGAGATTTTACTGACAAAATCAATAGCCTTTATCTTATTGGGAGAAATGGAATGCATCGGTACAATAATATGGATCACTCGATGTTGACGGCTGCTGCGGCTGTGGAAATCTGGGCTGCCGGAGTGCCGAATAAGGATGTGATCTGGTCGGTTAACTCCGAGGAAACGTACCATGAAGAAAAGTGACTTGGCTAATCTTTGACACAGCAATATCATGAGTGGCAAGGAGGGAAATCCATGAGGGGAATAGTGGAAGTTCTCAAGGTACAGCAAGGTCAGGCACTTATAGAATATGTTCCAATTCTAGCATTCGTAAGTATAATTGCGTTAGTAATCTTAGGCGTTATTGGGATGCAGGCAAATAATAATATTGGACTGGTTATACCTTATTTTCCCTAAAGTACGAGTGTGTTGGCAAATAATTTTTATTATAAATGCGGGAGCATAAATGTGCAAGGAGCATTGAAATGGCTCTAACCCGCGGGAGGGGGTACTTATAATATGTCGATATCTCAAACTATGTCGCTATCTCAACGGCTTGCTAGTCAGAGTAGTATTGAAAGCTCAAACATCAATAAAGTAGCAAACAAATCAACTGGTTCTAATGACTTAAAGGCCCGCATTCACCGGCGAGTTGTGGAAGCAATTAGCAAAGAACAAGGCAAATGGTCAAGTGGCAGTGATGCAAGTAAACGGCTTGAGGCTGAAGCCATTAAAATGTGTAACCAGGTAATGGATGATGAAACGGTTCCGATTCTCAGGGGGGAACGGCAAAAAATCATTGAAGAGATTATTGATGACGTATTCGGTTTTGGTCCAATTGACTGCCTGCTTAAAGATGACTCTGTTTCAGAAGTAATGGTCAATTCCAGCAGTGAAATTTATGTTGAACGTAAGGGGTGCCTCGAACAGACTGATGTTAGTTTTCGTGATGATACACATGTGATGCAGATTATTGAACGAATTGTATCGCCAATTGGCAGACGGATAGATGAAAGTTCGCCAATGGTTGATGCCCGCTTGCCGGATGGGTCGCGTGTAAATGCCATTATTCCTCCATTAGCACTGAAGGGTCCAAGTATAACCATCAGGAAATTTAGTAAGAGTCCGCTTGCCATTTCTGATATGGTGAATTATGGATCGCTAACCGCTGAGATGGCCGATTTTTTGAAGGCGTGTGTATTAGGAAAACTAAATATTATGGTGGCAGGCGGTACTGGGTCAGGGAAAACTACAACTTTGAATGCACTTTCCTCGTTTATTCCGTATGACGAACGGATTGTTACTATCGAGGATGCGGCAGAGCTTCAGCTTAGACAGGATCATGTTGTTATCTTGGAAACTAGGGCTCCGAATATTGAAGGAAAGGGAGCAATAACTATTCGAGATTTGGTTAAAAACTCGCTGAGGATGCGTCCTGACAGGATTGTAATCGGAGAGGTTCGTGGCGGTGAGGCCTTGGATATGTTACAGGCTATGAATACCGGCCATGAAGGGTCTTTGACTACTGCTCATGCTAATACACCAAGGGATGCAGTCAGTCGTTTGGAAACAATGGTGCTTATGGCAGGAATGGAATTGCCGGTGAGGGCTATTCGCGAGCAGATTTCTTCAGCGATCGATCTTATTGTTCAGCAGTCGCGGCTCAGGGATGGCAGCCGACGGATTACTCATTTAACAGAAGTGCAGGGAATGGAAAGCGATGTAGTTGTCATGCAAGATATTTTCACTTTTGTACAAAAGGGAAAGGACGAAAACAATAAGATTATTGGCGAATTTAAAGCTACCGGAATACGACCTAAGTTCTTGGATAAACTTTCCGCTGCTGGTATTAATATACCAAATGAAATATTTTGGCCAAATTAGGAGGCGATTTTATGGCGGCGTTAATTGCGTTTTTAGTATTTGTGATAATATATATTTTTGCTTATTATATAATTAGTGTTTATCAAGGATCTTCCAAGAATATGGAAATGAGGTTGAAAGCTGCTGAAGATACTGTTGCTCAGAAGCGTACAGAGTCGGTAATGGAACAGTCTTTTTCAGAACGTTTTCTCATACCTTTAGCAGGAAGATACGCAGGTACATTTAAAGGGCTTACACCTGCAGGAGCTACACGATATATTGAAAATAGAATGATGATGGCAGGAGGAATTGCTGGCCTATCAGCAGAACAATTTATAACATTAATTGGTATTTTAGTTACTGTTTTGGTATTAATCAGCATTGCGATTTCTTTGTTCTTTAAGCTTAGTTTGGTGAAAATGGTAGGTTTCGCGGTTATCTTCGGGCTACTTCTTCCTTTATTAATACTTTCTCGGAAGATGGCGGCCAGACAAGAGAGTATTCAGCGTTCTCTGCCTGATGTTTTGGATCTTGTAACTGTCAGTGTTGAAGCCGGTTTAGGTTTCGATGGCGCATTAGCAAAATTGGCAGAGAAGATGAAAGGAACATTGGTTGCTGAATTTAGCCGTGTGTTGCAGGAAATGCGCATGGGGGTAAGCAGAAAAGATGCATTGAAAGCAATGGGTGAGCGGTGCGGCAATAGGGATTTATCGCTTTTTATTACCGCGCTAATTCAAGCTGATCACCTGGGGGTTAGTATGGGAAGTGTGCTTAGAGTACAATCGGTAGGTATCCGGCGTAATCGGAGGAATCAAATAGAACAAAAAGCTACTAAGGCTCCGATTAAGATGCTGTTTCCACTGGTTGCATGCATATTTCCAACAATTTTTATAGTTGTCTTGGGACCGGCAGCACTTCAAATATATACATTACTTACTCCAGGGTGATGTTAAATGAAAATTATTAATGTGACACGAGGCATAGTTTTGGTTGAATCTGGTAGAATTGCAGATAGCTTTTTTAGCAGATTTAAGGGACTATTGTTTACAAAGTCTCTTCCTCGGGGCGCAGGACTTATTATTAAGCCATGTAAAAGTATTCATACAATTGGAATGGCTTATACCATTGATGTACTATTCATCAGCGCTGACAATAATATTATTAAAGCGGTTCCTGAAATGCGAGCTTGTCGGGTAACCGCTTGTATGGGGAGCGACTATGTTCTTGAATTAGGTGCAGGGACATTGGTGAGGACAGGGACTCAGGTTGGTGATAAGCTGGAATTGTTATGGGATTAATACCTTAGCTTTGACTGCCAGCCTAAAGTGAATATTTGACAAGAAATTGAAAAAAGCCGTGGTTCTATTGGGCAAACTTATCGAAAGGTAAGGAACGCAAAGCCGTGGGTCTAAGGATCCGTAGAGGTCTATGACAGCCAGGTTGCCATTTCTAATGAAATGTTGATCAGCCAGGCGTAGTGTCTGGTTTTTCTATTTTTAAAATGATAGTTACTGCAGGTAAATATGCGTAGCAACTAATCTTCAGGTCTGAGTATTTATAAAACTGGACGTGGAGAAAAAAATGGAAGACAGAGGATTAGAATATGGATATAAATTCAAAAGTGGCTGTTAAGTATCTGCGTGTTCTTGAGTTAGCTGAAACGCTTGGCAATGTATCAGAAGCCTGCCGACAGAATGGAATAACCCGTTCAAGTTTTTATCAATGGAAACGCCGCTTACGGGGCGCTGATGATTTAAATCGTGTTGTATCAGTAAACTCTGATCCAAACGATGATCCGGCGGTTACGCCGAATTTTGCAGAGCAAACTAAACGGTTTATTTCGCAACTTCCGGTGCAAAACACTGAGTCAAGGCGACCAGGCGAAATAATTGTGCAAGATATTATCTTTGTTGGCATGTTTCAAGGGATTGGTGAGATATTTCTGCACTTGATGGTTGATACTTATGGATCATTAGCTTTTGGTTTTCTGGATAATGAAAGAATATCGGAAAACGTTGTAACTTTTCTACATAAGAATGTAATACCGTTTTATAAGGAAAGGGATATTCCGGTTGCGACGATACTAACAAAATCCAGCAAGTATTTTTTGGAAAAGGAAAAGCGAATATTTGAACTGTATCTTACTCTTAACGATATCGGTTCAGTTACAACCGACCGAAACAATAGCTATATTGAACGCTTTAACCAGGTGGTAATGGATGAGTTTTTTCTTAACCAGTGTCAAGATAAGAACTATCTAAGTATTGAAGAGTTACAAAAGGAGTTTAGTGATTGGCTTTATTATTACAATTATAAGCGGTTGGATTTTGGATACCGAGATACGGTTGGTTGTCCAATTAATACAGTTGAAGCTTATATGTCTACGATGCAAAATGGAAGAATTATTAAGCGTGATGATTATGGTTGTTTTGAGGACTCTATATCGCTCGTAGGAGGAGTAGAGATGAATGTAAGAAAGTATCTTGTTGGCAATGTTACTCCAGGCATGGAGTTAGCAAACCCAGTAATTAATGAGAACGGACAGTTTATTGTTCCTGGGGGAACTGTATTAACAGGCAGTCTTATCGATCGACTAAAACTTATTAATGTTGAAGAATTGGACATTTTAGTAGCAAATAAAGAAAAAGCACCAACAGATATTGGTGATCCCGTAGTATTTAAGGCCGTTTATAACGAAATTATGGATGTAATGAAGAAGTGTTTTTCTGCTATTCAGTATTTAAAAGAAGTTCCCTTGAATCAGATGAGAAGTCTGATTGATAAGTCAATTGATCCGTTAGTAAATTCGGTGGGAATTATTGATCACTTGCACACAATTCGCCGACAAGATGATTATACTTTTCATCATTGCATTAATGTTGCGGTGATTTCTGGTATTCTAGGTAAGTGGATGGGTTTAAGCGAGGAAGAAATAAAAGATGTAATTTTATCGGGTCTGTTGCATGATGTTGGTAAGACAGTTATACCGCTTGAAATATTAAATAAGCCAGCTAAGTTAACCAGCAAAGAGATGGAAATAATGAAAGGCCATACCGTTCATGGCTATAAATTGCTTCAGGCGACGGATAATGTTAAAGCAGATGTGTTATATGGGGTTCTGCAACACCATGAAAGAATTGATGGATCGGGATATCCTTTCGGTATATCAGATAAGAAAATTCATATCTTTGCTAAGATTATTGCAGTGGCGGATATATATGATGCAATGACCTCGGACAGGGCTTACCAGAAGAAACGAACCCCGTTTGAAGTAGTAGAAGTTATCTATCGAGAGATGTTCGATAAGTTAGATCCTAACATTTGTTTTGTGTTCTTAAACAATGTTGGCGATAGTTTTATTGGTACGCAGGTAAAACTTAGTGATGGAAGACGGGCTGAAGTTGTATGTCGGGGTGTAAGTTCTATATCGCGGTTTATGGTGTGTACGCGCGAAGGAGAGTTTATTGATTTGGGAACAAATAAAGAGATTTCAATAGTGGAATTAGTCTGATGCATTTTTAAAGCCCATGGAGACTAGAACTAATTCTGGTGAAGGGATGATTATATGGAAAACGTGATGCAATCCATTCTAATTGTGGATGATTCGCGCCTAAATCTCCAAATTCTCAAGGACATATTGGGGATTGATCATCAAATATATTGTGCAACTTCTGGCAAAGAAGCTTTGACTATTATCATATCCAAGCGGGTGGATCTTATTCTTTTGGATGTGATTATGCCAGAAATGGATGGGTTTGAGGTATGTAGAATAATTAAAAGTAATCCGCAGACAAAAAATATCCCGGTGATTTTTGTATCATATATGGGTGAAGTAGAAGACCAAGCCAAGGGGCTGGAAATCGGAGCAATTGATTTCATCACTAAGCCGGTCAATCCATCAATTATTAAGGCACGAGTAAAGAACCATTTGGAGTTGAAAAGATATCGGGATATTTTAGAAGAGTTATCTATGATTGATGGTTTGACCGGGATTTCTAATCGTCGGTATTTGGATGAAGTTTTGGAAAAAGAATGGCGACGAGCAGTAAGAACTGGTGATACATTAGCAGTTGTTTTGATCGATATCGATTTTTTTAAGAAATATAATGATTATTATGGCCATGTCGCAGGCGACGAATGTCTTCGGAAGGTAGCAAATTCTCTTAAGAATTCTGTAAAACGGGCTGGAGAGTTAGTGGCACGTTATGGGGGAGAAGAGTTTGCTGTTGTGCTGCCATCGGTTTCCAAAGAAGATGCATTAAAGTTAGGGGAGATATTGCGTCAAAATGTGGAATCGCTGAATATCCTTCATGCACAGTCCGAAGTAAGTCCTTATGTTACGATTAGTGTTGGCGTGGCTGCCATAAGGCCTAACCGAGAGAGTCTGTCTGCAAACTTATTTAGTAAAGCTGATAAAGCCTTGTATCAGGCAAAAGAGAAAGGTCGAAATATGGTTAGCGGAGAGTCTGAAAAGCATATCCATGAATTTAAGCCGATATTAGTATCTTTGGCCGGGCAATAAAACAGGATTAGAGGATAAAACATAGTTTGTTATCTTTCGAAGATACAGACTATGTTTTTTTTTGTCGAAAAATTGGAATTTCTAGATAATAGCGGTATTAGTAATAAGGAATTATAATATAAGTAACAAGTTGATTGTAAGGGTTGAATTTTAAAAACCAATAAGGGAATCGTTATGATAGTTAAAATTTTCTGTAGTGGCCAAGGAATGGGGGATTTCTGTGAATAAAAGATCGCAAATATTAAGATCTGCATGGAGTGGTATATTACACTTTAAAGGGGTTGATAGATTGCGAATCAATGGTAGTTGCATTAACGAAGTTCCCACAGAACGTAACTCTAATTCGTTGATGAAATGCAGTCGGCAACAATTAACGGTAAGATTAAATGCTAAAAGATTATTGATGTTTACCAATTACAATCGATTAACTCGAAGAGTTTTCTGCCGAAGGACTATGCAGCATAAATTCGAAGAGATTATTATTGCTAATAGTCTTAAACATCCGGGCTACAGTTATGATGAACTGTCGCTATTATGTCATAATAAAGGATTGGCGGTTAGTTCGTCTACTATTCAGATAATATTGACTAAATATAATTTAGAAACGGTTTTTAAGCGGTGTCATAAGATTGAAGAAAAGTACTTACAGGAGAATATAGAGTTAACTGCCGAGCAAGTCAGACAGACTGAAAAAATCAACCCGTGTTTTCGGGAACGTTACGTAAAGCCTAGACAGATAGGCGAACTATTAGTTCAAGATATATTCGAGGTTGGAACAATAAAAGGCATCGGCAAGGTTTTTTTACATGCTGTAGTGGATACTTCGGGTTCGTTTGCTTTCGGGTTTCTAAGTACCAGTACGGCGCCGGAGTATGCTGTGAAAGTCGTACATAAATATGTGTTGCCCTTCTATCAGGAGAGAGGGGTAGCAGTGAGATCAATTCTTACTTCAGATGAAATGTGTAGTAAAGAAACCCGACTTTATAAACTTTACTTGGCTTTAATTGATATTAGACATCAAAATACAAAGGTAAAAGGTCCGAAGATTAACGGATTTATGGATTTGTTTAACCGTATAGCCTTGAATGAGTTTTTTCTATCTGTACTTCAGAAAGAAAAGTATGATTCGGTGGAAGCTTTGCAGGCAGACTTTGATCAGTGGTTACATTATTATAATTATGAACGGCCTCATTTAGGTTACCCCAATTTTGGAAAGCGGCCTAGCGCTAGTATTGATTCTGCAGCGTTATAAGTTGATAACGAGTTTAACATCTAACCTAACAATTAATTTGATTTTAAAAAAGGGCTGTGAATCCTTGCAAGATAAGGATTTACAGCCCTTTTAAAGGTATCTTTTTTTCAGGGAGCATCTTAAATAAGATTAATTAAATGATTTTTTCCAGTTCGTCTAGTAATGTTGAAAATTTATTTAGGGTTGTTATTATTGGTTGTGGTGAAGACATATCGACGCCCGCCTGTTTAAGGATATTGAGTGGATAGTCTGAGCCTCCACTTTTTAAAAATCCAAGATATCGTTCTTGAGCTGGTGTTCCTTGGTGAATGACTTGGTCAGCTAATGCTGTGGCTGCTGAGTAGCCTGTGACATATTGATATACATAGAAGCTTGAATAAAAATGGGGAATTCGGGCCCATTCAACGTCAATTTCCTTGTCGATAGTAGTTTCAGCTCCGTAATATTGGGAATTAAGATCATGCCAGAGCGCATCTAAGAGATCGGCGGTAAGTGTTTCGCCTTGTTCTGATTTTTGGTAGATTAATTTTTCAAATTCCGCAAACATTGTTTGACGGTAAACAGTAGCTCGGACTGATTCTAGATATTGATTAACAAGGAATAACTTTTCGCGTTTGTTAGTGGTTGTTTTAAGCATATAATCCATTAATAGTACTTCATTAGTGGTGGAAGCGACTTCAGCGGTGAAGATTGAATAATTAGAGGTTGGGTACGGTTGGCTGGCGTAACTGTAATAACTGTGGAGGGCGTGGCCTAATTCGTGAGCGATGGTGGATACGTCGTCATACTTGTTATGGTAGTTTAGGAGTACAAAGGGATGAATACCGTAGACTCCCCAGGAATAGGCACCGGTTTGTTTACCTTTATTTTCGTATACGTCTATCCAACCGGAGTTAAGACCTTTGTTAAGATTGGCCAAATATTCCGGACCAAGTGGGGCAAGGGCGGTTTGGACGAGTTCTAGACCGTCTTTGTAGTCGTAGGTCAGGTTGACATCGCGGACTAAAGGGGTATAAAGGTCATACATATGAATTTCGTTTAATTGAAGTGCTTTTTTCTTAAGTGTGACATAACGGTGTAATGGCGCAAGATTATTATGAATGGTGTCAATAAGGTTGTCGTATACTTTTGTTGGTACATTGTCGTCTTCTAGTGCTGATTCCAGCACAGATTGGTATTTACGAGTTTTGGCATAAAAGATATTTTTTTTGACACTGCCGCCAAGTGTTGCTGCAAAGGTGTTGCGGTATTGATTATAGGTATCAAAAAGGGCTTTGAATGCATTTTGTCGTACCTGGCGATTTTGTGAGATAATGAATGAGTGGTAGCGGCCTTCGCTTAGTTGAACCTTGTTTCCAGTTTCATCAGTTATTTCTGGGAAACGCAGATCGGCGTGAGCCAGCATATTAAATATGTTTTCCGGAGCGTTTGTAGCCTCGCTGGAGCGAGAGAGAATTTCTTCTTCAAGAGGTGACAATATGTGTTTTTTCTGGCGGGTCAGATTATCAAAGTAAAAGGCGTAATCTTTTAAATTTTGGTCGGTGGCACGGAAGTTGGCTAGCTTTTCGTCAGCAATGGACAAAATTTCGGGTTCTATGAATGCAGTAGCAGCCCCCGCTTCAGCTAACAAACTTTCGAGTTTACCGGTTATAGCCTGATATTTTGCTATGCCAGAGTTTTCGTCGCGGTGCATGCGGGCATAGGCATAGAGTTTACCGCCGAGGATGGCAATTTCATCTCTAAGTTTTAGGCAGTTGGCCAGGGTTTGCGACGAATTAGCCAATTGGCCTTTGTACTCAGCTACATTGGGGAGATTTGCTTTTAGACTTGAAAAGTGGTTTTCCCAAGCTGCATCGTCAGAATAAATGTCGCTAAGCTGCCATTTATATTCGGCGGGTATTTCATTGCGTTCCGGGACCTTCGAATTTCCGGGCATACTGGATGCGGCGGAAGGTGAAGGGCTTGCAAATATTGTGTTAGAAACAAAAGAAATCGGTTTGGCCATAATTTAATATAATCAACTCCTTGACCTGATTAACTACTCTATATTATATTAGCAAAAGTGGGTTATACTTCCTGCATAGCTTGCCCGAAAATAGTTGCCAACTATACTTTGAAGTATTTGACGATACCCTTAAATATGCTTTCTGCGGCTTTAAAACGCCCATCAACACTTGAAAGCAACATTTCTTCTTCTGGGTTGGAGATAAATGCTACCTCGACTAAGATAGCTGGCATGTCAGTGTAGCGAATGACATAAAAACTAGCGAACCGTGCACCTCGGTCTTTAGTCCCGAGTTCGTCGGTCAGGCATTTTTGTATATAACTGGCTAGCTTAGAAGATTCAGAGTCGCCGTAATGGTAAGTTGTAGTGCCGGCGGCTGAACTATTGGTAAAGGCGTCATTGTGGATACTGATGAAAATATCGGAAGATGTTTCGTTGGCGATGTCAACTCTACTCCCAAGTTCTTCCTCAGATGAGGCGTTGGGAAATGATACGTCCTTGTCACAGTCGCGTGTCATGATAACGGTTGCGCCGTTTTTTTCTAATTTATCTCTGAGAAGCAAACTAATGGCCAGAGTATTGTCTTTTTCTTTGATACCTGTTGCGCCTGAGGCTCCGGGATCACTGCCGCCGTGTCCGGGATCAAGACAAATAGTCTTATTAATAAGACGAGTGCTTTCAATAGTTTCGTCTGAAATTTGCCGTTCGGGTGGCGGGGATGGCTGAGTGGAATTTTTTGAATTAATATAGACGATTTCTTTTGCAGTATCATAGTAGATACCCCAATTAAGCATTTTGGCCATGTTTTTTAAAGTCAGCAAGATGTCCTTTGAGGCTCGCGTATCGACAGGAATTCTTTGCCCATCTATTATAATCCGCATTTTTACTCCCCCCATATATATTCTAATTATTGTATGCTGCTAGTAGGAAGCGGGTGAAGGGGAAATAATGGGGAATGCAGATGTTAACAGGGAAACTATATCTGGCAGGTGATGGTTGAAAGTGAAATTAGTATTAACTACAATGAATGCTAAATTTATCCACTCCTCGTTGGCACTGAGGTATCTAGAGAAATGCTGTAGGCCATGGTGTACAAACATTCTGGTTAAGGAGTATACAATTAATAATAGTCTTTTGACAATTTTAGCAGATATTTTTAGTGAGCGCCCAGACGTTTTGGGGATAGCAGCCTACATTTGGAATATTGAAGCTTCGTTGGCCTTGGCTAATTTGGTAAGAAAAGTGTTGCCTGATACCGTTATTGTTTTGGGTGGTCCTGAGGCAACTTATTCGGCTATTGAAATACTGAGAACTAATGATGCCATCGATTATATTATAATAGGTGAGGGTGAAGAAACCCTGGCTAAGTTGCTGGCTGATTTAGCCATTGGGCAGCCTGTTGATGCCGAGGTTGGGTTAGCTTGGCGGAGCGGTGATGAGATTATCGCCAGGGATCCGGCGGTGGTAGATGTGCTTGACAATATTCCCTTTCCGTATGAGGACATCGAGATGGCCAACCTTAAAGATAAGATTATATATTATGAGAGTTCTCGTGGGTGTCCATTTTCTTGTCAATATTGCTTATCCAGCGCTACAAGCGGAGTACGTTTTTTCAACCTGGACAGAGTGCTAAAAGATCTTGCGTTTTTTATTCGCCATGGTGTGCGCCAAGTAAAGTTTGTTGATCGGACTTTTAATGCTAAGCCGGAGCATTATTTACCAATCTTACGTTTTTTAGCTAAGGCAAAGTGTAAGACAAACTTTCACTTCGAAATTGCAGCAGATCTATTGGATGATGAAGTAGTGGCTTTTTTGCAGGATGTTCCGGTAGGGCGTTTTCAGTTTGAAATTGGCGTTCAGTCTACCCAACAGGCGGCTCTCAAGGCTATAAATCGTTCTAATAACTGGTCGCTGATTGTTAAAAATGTTAGCAGTATTCGGGCGGCAGAAAATATTCATTTGCATCTGGATTTAATAGCGGGACTGCCGTATGAGAGTTACTGGCAATTTGGCCAGTCATTCAATGATGTATACGACCTTAGGCCACATATGCTGCAACTGGGGTTTTTAAAGTTGCTAAAAGGAACGGGTATTCGAAGCTGTGCAGCTGAACATGATTATGTATATATGGATACTGCTCCTTATGAAGTTCTGGCGAATAAATATATTAGTTATGCCGAAGTGCGCCAGCTTAAGATAATGGAAGCAATAGTTGATAAAACTTATAATAGTGGGCGACTTACTGCGACGCTCAAATGGCTGATTGACGGCTATGACGGTGATGCTTTTCGATTTTTTCATGATCTCTCAGTTATGTGGGAAGAACAAAGCCTTTATATGGTGGCGCACAGTACCAAGGCTTTGTATAGTTATTTGGATGATTTTTGTAAACGCTTTGAGCCTAATCGAAGCGAAGGATGTCGGGATGTTATGAAGTTTGATGCCTTAGAGAATGAAGGTGGGGCAGTGCGACCGGATTTTTTACCCTGGAATGGTGATGCGTGGTCAAAAGAAAAAAATGATTTTTGGCGGGATCATGTCAGGGTAAGTAAATATTTGCCCCAATATAGTTTTACAACTTGGCGGGATATTAAGAAAAGATATCATATTGAGGTTTTTAACTGGAATATACCGAAATATTTATCCAGCCGAGAACTGGTTGCGGAAAAAACGCCTGTGCTTTTTTCGTATGAAGGAACTGAACTCGTTTACCAGGTGATTGCTGGCAGGGATTTTTGGACAGAGGAGATTTAGTATATGCTTTATCATAGTTACTCAAGTTATTTGCGGCAGCGTTATGGGGAAAAAGTCTACAAACTGCCTATTAGTTTGCCGGTGACTTGTCCTAACCGCGATGGTTCGTGCGGCACTAATGGTTGTGTATTTTGCGGCGAAATTGGAGCAGGCTATGAAAATTTACCTGCATCAATGACTGTCGGCATGCAGATTGAAGCAAATAAAACCCACATTGCTCCAAAATATAAAGCCAATAAATACATTGCTTATTTTCAAAATTTCAGCAATACATATCAGCCTCCTAACGTATTGCAAGAATATCTTGCGCAGGCTTGTCTTCCGGATGTGGTTGGAATTGCAGTGGCTACTAGGCCTGATTGTGTAAGCGATGAATATTTAGCAGTGATGGCTAATATCCGTGATATCTATAAGGTAGATGTTTTTCTCGAAATGGGTTTGCAGACAGTAAACTACCGATCGTTAACAAAAGTTAATCGGGGCCATACTCTAGCCGAATTTATTGATGCACAGTTGCGGGCGAAAAAGTACAGTGTGGAGACCTGTGCCCATATTATTCTCAATTTGCCGTGGGATGAAGATATAGATGTGGTGGAAAATGCTAAAATCCTTTCGGCGTTAGAAGTTGAGCAAGTAAAACTGCATGCATTGTATATTGTGAAGAATACTGTAATGGCTGAATGGTACAAGCGAGGAGAAGTGACCTTAGTTAGCAAAGAGGAATATATCGAGCGGGTTATAACTTTTCTTGAATACATAAGTCCTAATATTGTTGTCCAACGGTTGATTGGCCGGGCTCCAGAAGCGAATACCCTGTTTACCAATTGGCAAACAGGATGGTGGAAGATTCGTGAGGAGATCGAGCAGCTTATGGCTAAACGTGAAACTTTTCAGGGGCGGCGATGTGATTATTTGAATGGCAAGGAAGTACGCAAATTTTTATAAAGCTATGAGTTATATATGTAATATTTTATTTCGTTAATAGCCTGTAAGACTCCGGCCTTCTAAGGCGGAGTCTTACAGGCTATAGCTATAACATTCGAACTTATATTGAATAATGGCGGAA
Organism: Bacillota bacterium; assembly: GCA_017889635.1. Taxonomy (GTDB): domain Bacteria; phylum Bacillota; class Negativicutes; order Sporomusales; family CTSoil-080; genus CTSoil-080. The sequence goes on from JAGGAC010000063.1 coordinate 17,348, forward strand.
AAGCTGAATATAAAGGTATGAAATTTTGAAATAACTTTATATATCTGCTCATTTAAAATTTATATTTACAAATTGCCGATTCACTGGTATTATCATTCCTGGGCTATATATTTGATAGTTTATAGGTAGAAATAGAGATAGGAGTGATGGTAAATGGCGAAGCTGGAGTTGTTAAAACGCATTCAGAAGCTTTCTACGTTAGTACATGGAACCGATATAGAAGGATATCATCTTACTGACGAGTGTTTGGCTGAGTTACGTCGTTCGTTGGATGCTTTAACAGAAGAATATATTATTCGTTATTGCTAATTTATATAGATGTATTTTTTGACGTTAGCTTGTGTAAATGTGTTATCATTGCGTTGCATGACAAGAGATGACAGGTTCGCTCTTGAGGAAACTCAGAGCGCTTTTTATTGTTTATATGGCATGATGAAAACAAAACATATTGACACAACAAATTGGTTGTGTTAATATAAATGAGCTGCCTCAAACGGGCGGCAAACGCAAGACAGAAACAAAAAAAGATGTTGACAACACCATGAGGTTGTGTTAACATATACAAGTCGCCTCAAACGGGGCGCGAACGAAAAAGTGTTCTTTGAAAACTAAACAATGTAGGTAAATAAAAGCCAGATGTGCGGGTTGC
>JAGGAC010000151.1 GCA_017889635.1 Bacillota bacterium
GCGGATTACTGACTCACCGGTTATTACCACCGCTAGGCTGCGGGTGGTAGCAATACCAAGCGCATGCATTGCTTCGCTAATGATGTATTCACGCAGCATTGGTCCAAGTGCCGCTCGGCCATCACCCCGCCGGGAATATAGCGTTTTACCTGAACCTTTGAGTTGAATATCAAATCGTTCACCTAGGGGCGTTATCTGTTCGCCAAGTAACAGAGCCCGACCGTCCCCTAACATCGTAAACTGCCCAAATTGATGCCCCGCATAAGCTTGAGCAAGCGGCAAAGCGCCTTTAGGAATCCGATTACCGGCAAGCATCTCTACGCCCTCGTCGCTTTGCAACGCCTGGATATTCAACCCCAGGAATGTTGCCAAGGGGTTATTAAGAATTATCAACTTCGGTGAACGTACGGGGGTTGGTTTGAGGCTGCTAAAAAATGATTTTGGCAGCCGGGCATAGCTGTTGTCTAAGTTCCAGCCTATTTCTATTGTTGCTTTCCCCTTTATCATCGTACCTCCTCTTGCTTTTTAATCCCAGTTTTTTTACATAAAACGAAAGCCGAAGGTATTCTATGATTTTTTAATTATTTACTGCCTCTACTAACACGAGGCAACCCTTTTTAGTGTCTACTTAGGGAAATTTATTATACCGACCAGGATATCATTATAAATAATAAGCAGAGACGTGTGTACGTCTCTGCTTATTATTACTTTATAATTTATGCGTTCACATCTGTTTTTAACGATTCGGCGGCAGCTTCCTTTTTCACGGAAATAGTACCCAAAATCGCGAATGAAGCTAAGAAATACATACCAGCGTTGGTCGAACCTGTCGCTTCTTTCAAGAATCCGACCATATAAGGCCCAAAGAACCCACCTAAATTACCGAACGAGTTAATAATCGCAATGCCGACAGCAGCGGTAGCTTCTGACAGGTACATGTTCGGCAGTGTCCAGTATGTGCCAACAAATGAGTAGATGGCGGCCTGGCTTACGCACAGTAATAACATAGATACCATCAGATTAGTGGTCATTGTTAAACCAATCAAGCTGAAAAAGGCAATTCCGATAGGCAATGCCGTATGATAACGGCGCTCTTGTGCGGCATCAGATCGTTTGGCAACGTAAACCATAGCAATAATAGCGCATATATATGGAATAGTGGAAATTAGACCAATACTGGACAAGCTCATCGCCTTTGCCAGATTTTTCAATATTTGCGGCATCCACATTCCAAGTCCGTAAAGTGCAAGAACGTAGCAGAGGTAGCAGAAGGCTAGGTGCCACACGCGGCCATTCTTAAACACTTCCCATTTATTCGCAACTTTAACCTTTAATTGCTTGGCTACATGCTCACGCTCAAGCTCCGCAATAAGCCATTGTTTTTCTTCAGCGTCCAGGAATTTTGCCTGATCAGGTCTATCCACCATGACAAACAGTGTGATAACACCCAGGATTATTGCAGGCACTCCTTCCAAAATGAACATCCAGCGCCAGCCAGTCAAACCCATCCAAAATACGTTTTCCATAATCCAGGATGAAATTGGACCAACGATGATATTCGCCAACGCCATCCCACACATAAATAGTGACATAGTTTTGGCAAAATGTTTTGTCGGAAACCAAAATGTAAAATATAGGACAATACAAGGATAAAAACCTGCTTCAGCGGCTCCGAGCAATGCTCGCAGGATTGCAACATGGGTAACATTTTGAGCAAACGCCAGGACAACCGTTACTAGTCCCCAACTGACAAGAATCCTGGCAATCCATTTCCTAGCACCCACTTTATGCATAATAACGTTACTTGGAACTTCAAAAAAGAAATATGTTATAAAGAAGATACCAGCCAGCATACCAAACGTACTAGCGCCAATCCCTAAATCCTTATTCATCTGCAAAGCAGCAAAACCGATATTGACCCGGTCTAACATAGCCACAATGTACAAAAGCATAACATACGGCACAAGTTTCCACCGTATTTTACTCATTAGCTGATTCTCTCGTTCTTCAGTAAAGCTTATATTTGCCAATCGACTACACCTCCATAAAATTGTAATAACTTTTTCCACTTCGACTATCTGGCTACTACATAACTATCTACTCGCCTTTTAGTGAATAGTCACCTCCCTCGCAAGCTTTTTCTATTAAGTAAGACCGCATCCATGGAGTATAAACTCACAGATACTAAGGTCACACTAGCACAACATTTCGTTTTATATTAATCGCGCCATTAATTTTTGAATATTCGGTAAAATTTAGCAACACTATCCTAGGATTTATTTATCCCTTTACACACCAACCTCATCAAAGGATCTATTAGCCAACGAATTAAGCCTCTGACTTGTTGAACCGAGCTAACTTTAATCTTACATCAAGCTGCTAAAAAATTTGTAGTTTTTTTGATGAAGCATGACTGTTTTTGTTCGATATTATCAAACAGTGTTTTTATTTGTCTTTAATGATACTTTATCCTAATTAACAGCTGATTGTCAATATGAATATTGTTCTAATATTCGCTTTTATAATAATGTTTGAAATATTTATTGATATACTGACTAATA
>JAGGAC010000008.1 GCA_017889635.1 Bacillota bacterium
GGTTCAGTAGCTATCTGTGGTAGTCGAGCAAAGGTCAGTATTGGTTGTGTAATGCTTGTGCGCAGGCGAAAGTTTGCGTATAGGTATGTAATGATCAGTGTTGGCTGTAGCGTAAATCATTACGGGTTCCTTTTAAATTTATAAATTGAGAACTAATTGATTTAACAGTCGCCAGAAAATGGTGGCTATTTTTAGTTTGGGAGTCCAAGCACTTTGGGCAAGAAAAATCGTTTATAACATAATATTTAATGGTAAAATAGATAGTATATGATGCATTGACATTGCAGTTCAAAATGAAAAGACTCCCTCAAGGAGGAAGAAGATTTTTTTATGAACGATAAACAGGTAAAATACTTTATTGAGCTTGCTAAATGCTTGAATTTCACAAAGGCTGCTCAAAATTTATATATTGCTCAACCGGCACTAAGTAGAAGCATTGCGAAAATGGAAGCGGAACTGGGGTTAGAACTTTTTATACGGAACAATAAAAATGTTAGATTAACACCAGCAGGAATTGTGATGATGAAGGGCTATCTAAAGTTAATGAAAGATCACAGTGATCTTTTGCAGGAGGCTATAAGGGTTGACAAGGGTGAGAGTGGCTCACTGACTATTGGGGTTCTGGAATGTGAGAAAACTGATTTTTATTTACCCAAAGTTATGGAATTTTTCTATAAAAGCTATCCTGGTATACAAATAGAACTATATCAGGATAGTTTTAAAGGGATTAGGCAAAATCTAGAGAATGGAAAGACTGATATAGTTCTCACGCATTTATTTGATTTGAATTCTTATCGGAAGGTTAATATTGCTTATGAAACTTTTGCCGATGTCAGCGGTCGTTGTATTGTATCAAGTAAGCATCCGTTGGCTGAATATGAAGAAGTTTACGCAAATGATTTAAACGGCACTACAATGATTGCTATTTCTAGTGAAGTGTCTGAATACGGGTATAGTGAAGCTGTAAATTACATGAGGGCCCAGAATGTTCAACTTGAGATAAAAACGGCGGATTCTCTTCATAATATAATGCTTATGGTAGAAGCCGGCCTTGGTTTTGCGCTTTTTGATTCTAATACGAAAATAAATACCGATTCTTTGAAGGCGTTGCCGATAAGAGAGGGTAATCATAAATTATCTTTGGTTGCTGCCTGGGATAAAGAAAGCTATAATGCGGCCATTCCTATTTTTGTAAATTGTTTGCTAAAAACAACGGATGCCATTTCTAAAAGTTTGAGAAATTGAAGCTATTTTGAAAAGCTGGTATAACACCAGCTTTTTTTATATCGTTAAAAGCCTGTAAGACTCCGTACTTTTGGGGCAGAGAGCAAGCTTTTTAGTGTATTATCACCTCTATTTTATGTTTGCAGACGATTCAGATAAGTATCTTACAGAGATTCAAATGCCGGTGGTAAGCAAATACTGCTATAGCGCAAAGCAATCGAGGAAATGAGTTTTGCGGTTGATTTTTTATTGACTCTCACATGATGTGAGGGTTTACAATAGGCTTATAAATGAAAGGGGAATAGTAATAATCAGGGTGTCGACGGAGCCAAAGGTTTGTGGATGTGGACAAACATAATATTCCGGTGTTAAAGGAACTGGCCGGTAAAAGGTATGTTTATAATGGATAATAGTATATAAAAACTTATTATAGGAGAATATATGTGAATATTTTAGTGATTAACGGAAGCCCGAAGCATAACGGTAAAATTAGTGCCATAATTAAAGAAATCCTTAAGGGGGGGGCTCCATCTGATCAAATTGAGATAATACAATTAACCAATCTAACCAATTTGCACCATTGCACAGGGTGCATGAATTGCCAGCGTACAGGTAATTGCATTATCCGTGATGATATTGTTAGTATTGAAACAGCCATTAAAAAAAGTGACATGCTCATCCTGGCCACACCTACCCATTGGGGAAATATGTCGGGGTTAATGCTAAGTGTATTTGAACGCTTGTTTGGATTTTTATTAGAAGAACGTCAGAGTGGTTTCCCGAAGGCCAGAAATGCGGCAGGGAAAAAAGCAATCCTGGTAACTGCTTGCAGTACACCATGGCCTTTTAGTTGGATATTTAATCAGTCCAGAAGTTGCTTTGGTCGTTTGTACGAAATATGTAAGTACAGCGGTATAAAAATTTGTGGCACTTTCGTTCTAGCAGGAACGGCGAAAATGGATGAAATACCTAATAAATATCTGCATAAGGCTTGTAAGTTAGGAACAAAACTTTTTAGCATACGATAAAAAATTAATCCTTCATAATACTTACATTTTTATAGTATTATGAAGGATTAATTTTTTCTTGCTACCAGGTTATATACGAAAAGGTTAATAACTCAAGGTTTGACTGTGATATAAAAATCATCAGAGTTACGGTGGATATTCCTTTGGATTTGTCAGCTATTCTTTAATAAAGGTATTATCAGGAGATGCAAAGAAGTAAGCTGGACTCACTAAAGGGAGGAATTACTATAAACACGGTTCAAAATATAATTGCTGTGGCTTTGGGCGAATGCCAGGCGGAGCTTGTCTTGAAAAATTGTCAGGTATTTAATGTGTTTACCGGCGAGTTTAAAACAGGTGATGTGGCCATTACAAATGGTCGCGTTGCCGGTGTCGGTAAGTACAGCGGCACCAGCGAGATTGACCTGGCGGGAAAGTATGTAACCCCTGGTTTTATTGATTCGCATGTGCATATTGAAAGCGCTATGGTGAGTCCCGGGCAATTTGCTGCTGCTGTTGTACCGGCAGGCACGACGACAATAGCGGCTGATCCCCATGAAATTGCTAATGTTTTGGGCGAACAAGGCTTAGAGTATATGTTGGCTGAGACAGAAAATATACCTTTAAATGTATATATCATGTTGCCGTCGTGTGTCCCGGCAACGCAACTGGAGAATTCCGGCGCCAACTTGAAAGCCGGAGAGCTTGAGCGCTTTATAGATCACCCCAGAGTGTTGGGACTTGGCGAAATGATGGATTATCCAGGCGTTTTAGCAGCTAGGGATGATATAATAGCAAAACTTTCGCTTGCCAGAGGCAAAAAAGTAGATGGGCATGCTCCGGGATTAACCGGAAAAGCTTTAACAGCGTACATTGCTGCCGGTATTCATTCAGACCATGAATGCATGACTGCGGATGAAGCCCGGGAACGATTAGAGCAAGGTATGTATGTCATGCTGCGGCAAGGATCGGCCGCTAAAAATCTGCTGGCTTTATTGCCGGTAGTGAACCAGCATACTATGTCGCGCTGCCTCTTAGCTACTGATGACCGTCATCCTGACGATTTATTGGAACAAGGTCATATAAATTATCTTGTCAAATTGGCTGCTAAAACCGGTATGGATATTGCCTGGGTTCTAAAAATGGCTACTATTAATGCTGCAATGTATTTTGGCTTAGCAGATATTGGGGCTGTTGCTCCGGGATACCGGGCAGATATAGTCGTGTTTGACAACTTGTATGACTGGAAGCCGGTAATGGTATTTAAAGATGGAAAGCTTGCCGCTGAAAACGGACAGCCCCTATTTAAAAGTAGTGCCAAGGATGGGGCGACGCTAAGAAACACAGTAACCTTGGCCAAAGTAAAGAAAGAAAAGCTCACAATACCGGCAACTTCATCGATTGCGAGAGTAATTGGTTTAGTTCCTGGGCAATTAGTGACAAATTTACTGCAATTACAGGCTCCGGTGCGTAAGGGCGAGTTTGTCGCCGAACCGGCAGAGGATATTTTAAAACTGGCAGTATGGGAACGACATAAAGGTACCAGTCAGGTTGGCGTTGGCTTGCTACATGGACTGGGACTCAAAGATGGCGCTATTGCATCAACCATTGCTCATGATTCTCATAATTTGGTTGTTGCTGGGGCCAATGATGACGACATGCTGCTGGCAATGCAGGAACTACAACGCATTCACGGCGGTATTTGCATCGTTTGCCAAAAGAAAGTATTGGGATCTTTGTCATTGCCCATAGGGGGGCTGATGGCCGACCAAAATATTATAGCGATTCGGCAGGAGCTATGGCAGCTCTTGCAACTAGCCCGAAAATTAGGAATAAGAGAAGAATATGATCCTTTTATGACCTTGGCCTTTTTAAGCCTGCCGGTAATTCCAGCTGTGAAACTTACGGATGAAGGACTTGTTGATGTTCTCAGCAAAAAGTTGGTGCCTGTAGCTGTAGAATGATTATACGAGGGAATGATATAAATGCAAGTAGTAAATATTAAGGCTTCGTGTTGGTGGAAGTTTCCGGTTCTGTAGGGAGCAAGGACGTCCAAGTGACATAAAATAAATTGCCGGTTACGGTGGTTGGATGACCATTGTAACCGGCAATTTATTTTATAGATGTTAAAGTTAGTTTAAACTTTGTTGTTCGTTATCTTGAGTTTGGTAGATGATGACACGATATCTTACTTATAATATTATTGGGTAATTAACTCATAATTGCGGCTGCCCATGCCGATTTCTTCTCCGTGGCGCATTTGGATAGCACCGTTTATGTGAGAACGCAAACCATGAAATTAATCTTTCCCCGCTTCCAGGTTGGTAGAAAGCAAAGAATGAGAGAAACCAAGCTGTTTATTGACTAGGTCATAGCTTGCCTGATCAATAGCTAATGGGTCAGTGGATGCATAAGTTCCGTGTTATAGGCTGTTAAAGAGATGAATAATTTGGAGAGACTGTAATTATTAAAAAGGTAATTACTAAAATAATACTTGACTTGGACTTAACTCTAAGTGCTAAAGTGAATTTTGCGGAACAGCATAAACAGTTAAAGGAGAATATAACATGGATAACGCAAAAAATATAAGTGAAAGTGTAATTTTCCCAAGAGGTGAGAAGACTCCTGAGGCATTTGCAAAATATTTTATTGGTACCAGCTATCTCAATATGGTTGTACCATTTGATAGTCCATTAAAATGCCCAATTGGAAATGTAACTTTTGAGCCAGGATGTCGTAATAATTGGCATAAGCATCCAGGCGGACAGATTCTTTTAGTTACAGGCGGAAGAGGCTGGTATCAAGAAGAGGGGAAACCTGCGCAAGAATTACAGCCAGGTGATGTAGTAGAAATATTTCCGAATGTAAAACACTGGCACGGTGCGACGCGAGATAGTTGGCTTGTTCATCTGGCTGTTGAAGCAGATGTATCAGCAGGATCGGCTGAATGGTTAGAACCAGTAACAGATGAAGAATATGACAAATTAAAATAACTGTTGTTATGGTTTTAAACTTATTTTTTATTCATTGGCATATTTTTAAGAAAGAAGATTGCCAGAACAAGCGACGGGATACCAGACATAAATATTAAGTTAATATAAGGTATATAAATGCGGATAATATTAAATACAATTACTGATTTTAGAAGGTCTGTTTGTAAAGCTGCTATGAGTATAATCAGAATCATGGGGAGTATAAGAAGTTTGCGATTTTTAAGCCCGAAGCTTTGTACCAAACAAGTAATCGATAAATGTAACATAAGGGAAATTTTTAGAAACATCCCGATATTCCACGCGCCGACTATCAGAAATTCAATGCGCGTAATAAAATCGTATATGTTAATTTGTTTAATAAACAGATAGTATGGGTCAAAGGTTTTTTTGGGGACATCCAACCCTAAGCCCGCCAGCGTTGGAAGAATAATAATGAGGGAATAAACAGTTATGGTAATCACTGCCCAGGAGAAAATCTTTATTGTTTCCCCCTTTTTACTGATGAATGGAACGAGCATAGCAAGAACAACGATTTCATTAAATCTGGCAGCGTTAAGAAAAGCTCGCTGATTGATTTCCCAAAATGTAGAATCAGCGAGTATTGGCAGGAATACTTTAAAATCCATATCGGGTATTTGCAGTACGGCATATAATGCAACAACGAAAAAAATCAGCGGAGTAAAGAACTGCGCCGACCGGGCAATACATTCTAAGCCGTTATACACACTATAAGCACAAACCGCTAACGAAATTACTACAAAGACAAAGTCCGGAGTTGCGGGGAAATTTATGGGCTTAATGATGTTGTCGAATAACGATAAATCAAGGGCAGCAAGAAATAAAAAGAAGAGAGCATATAAAAATCCCAGCCCTTTTGCGGCTATTTTGCCAATGATAGCGGGTAGATATTCTATCAGTGTTTGATTTGGATACTTTTTACCCAAATATAGTAAAGACGCACATAGGATGGCAACATAAAAAAGAGATAGTATTTGTACAATCCATACATCTTGGTTTTCAAATTCAAACCATAGCAGTACTATAGCGATGCGGATAACGCTTAGTAAAAGTATGGCTTGTATAGGAGATATTTTTTCGTAATTTTTCATAGATGGAGATCCTTCTTATTTCACTACGGGGTACGACGATTTTCCTGTTTTTGTTACTTTTGCTTGTACTACCACTTCAATGATCGCTTGGGAAAATAGTTCATTCCAATGGTCCTGCATGGTTTTCCATTTATCAGGGTACTTACGGTGGACGATCTGTCCAAAACCGAAAATATCTGACTGATATTCCTTTTGTACTTTTAGCAAGGTATGCTCTACTTCTTGTTTAATGGCTTGGGAAGTTCCCTGTTCCACACTTTCTATTATGGAGTCAATATCCTGTAGATTGACACTGCTTGTTTGTTCATCAAGCATGCCATTCATTCTGATGTTAACTTTGAGTTTTATCTCCTTACCAGTAATGTCAACATCATTATTACTCTCAGCATTAAATACTTCTACAGAAGTAATCGCGTTGCTACCAGGAGTCGGAAATGTAATGGTGGCACCATGAACATTGCCGATTACCCAGTTGTAACCTCTTGTTTCTTGGCCGTCAAGGAATCCTACTAACTTGTCTTTTGAAAACACAGCTACTCCTTCGGCGGTCAATTCGTATTCATCAAGCATACCTTTTTCGCCGATTTTGTTTTTTTTAATTTTTTTGAACACGGTAACAACAGGATTAATCCCGTTATTGGTCGATGCTTTTAAGAAATCTAAAACTCTTGAATCTATGCTTGTAGAATGGACTTTATATTGCTTAATTATATCTTCCATATAGGCACTAGGAATAATATTGATTCCGCTAGCTACCCCCATAACATCGGCGGCGGAAGTATCTTTTACAATAATTAAGTGCATGGAAAGACGCATCTCCGGATAGCGTAATATTCCATCCAGATATTCTCCTAACCCGTTTCGGGCTATTTCTTCGCTAAACAAAAATGCTTTTGCTTGGGATAAGAATAGCTTACGGTCAAACCGCAATGACGTATCGCGGACTGTATCCATAATTGTTTTGCCACTGGCTTGTACATACTTGGCTGGCGGTGCTTCTGTTTTACCAACGGAACTTTTACCAGATTTTTCGGGAATAATGATTCCAAAAGTGGTTGTAATCCCCTGTTCACAAGCGTCTACGCCTACTAAACCAACGATTCCAAGGGTGTTTAATTCGCGGCGGTTCCAACAGCCGCTAGATAGTAAAACTATCAGCAGTAGTAAAGTAGCGACAATTGCTCTTCTGATTCTTGTCATGAGTTATTACCCTGGCGTTGGAGCTTGTCCTTTGCAATCGCGTCCGGTCTCTTTTTCATTGCCCATATTGGAAATCTAAGAATAAAGTCTTCTATCAGACCTTGACCGGAAGGTGCCAATGGGGAGGTAAATGGAACACCGAAAGAACGTAGAGAAACGGCGTGCATTACAGCGATATATATCCCGCATACAACGCCATATAGACCCATAAAAGTCCCTGACAGCAGGAAGAGAAAACGATAAATCATAATTGCTTCTGATAAGGCTGGTACAATAAATCCTGCAACTCCGGTGGCAGCAGTAACAATAACCACAGGAGCACTTACGAGGCCGGCGTTTACCGCGCTCTCGCCGACAATGAGGGCACCCACAATGCTGATTGCCGATCCTACCGCTCTCGGAAGTCTAATGCCTGACTCACGAAGAAGCTCATAAAAGACTAACATTATAAACATTTCCGCACCAGCAGGAAAGGGAATATCCGAACTGGAGCCGGCCATACGTAATAGAAGTACTGTTGGAATCATTTCCTGGTGATACGTTTGTAGGGCAACATATAATCCAGGGAGCAATATAGTGATGATGAGAGCTAAAATGCGAAGCATTCTCCATGCGGATGCAACAAAGGGGCGTACGTAGTAATCCTCACTGGTTTGCAGTGTTTCAATAAACAAGTGGGGTACAACGAGTACATGCGGTGTCCCGTCGCAGAATATGGCTACTCGACCTTCAAGAATTTTGCCTGCAATTATATCGGGTTTTTGCGTATTGGTAATAGTGGCTATCAGGGAAAAGCGATTATCTTCAATATACTGTTCAATGTAACCTGTTTCGAGCACAGAATCCGTATTAATCTTATTTAAGCGACTTCTCACCTCTTCTAGAACCATTTGATTTACAATGCCGTCAATATACGCGATAGCCACGTTGGTTTTCGTCTGTTTTCCAAGGTGGATAGTTTCAAAAACTAAGTTGGGGTTTCTAATTTTTCGCCTTAAAAGACTGATATTTGTTTGAAAGTTTTCGATGAATCCTTCTCTTGGTCCTCTAATAACAGTTTCGGTATCAGGCTCAGCTACTGCTCTTTTTTCCCACCCTTTAGAATCAATGAGGAGCGCTGTATTTAATCCGTCAACGAACATAACTGTGTTACCATTTAATATATCATCAATAATTACTGACATTCGGCTGCTTTCTTTCACGTTTGATGCTACAATCAAACTTTTCAATATTTTTGAATTAAGCGGGATACCTTTTTGCAGGTCTCTCGCTTTGGTAATAAATGAGTCTATAATATCTCGTCCGATAATGTGCTTGTCGACCAGCCCGTCAATATATACGATTAAAACGTTTATGCCTGATAAGGTAGTAAATTCATTAAATATGACATCGCTGCTTTTTTTAAATACATTCTCAAGAAAAGTTTTATTGGAAATAGCTGTGGTGTATATGGAAAGTGCTTCAGTATTCCTTAGTTTATTAACAATTTGTAATATTGCGTTTGTGACTTTTTTACTTTCAATAATCAATTGTTTTAGCGTATTCAGTTTTTTTTTGGTTGTAACCAGCGAAGCATCCGGCATAAAAGCGGATAGTTTATTCAGGTGTAGCCATTTATTGTTTTTCATCCAATCACCACCAGTACACAAACTGCAATGTTAGTATTCCAAAATATGGAGGTGTTATTCTATTAGGAGATAAGAAACCATCAGCTTTGAAAAGTCGAATAAGCAAAATTGTTAAACGGAAGTGCGAGCATAGCGATTAAATTGTTTAAAAGATTGAAAATGAAGGCCCATTATATGTGTAAACATATGTTGTTTGGTAAGTCGTGTTATAATTGGTCTCAAATAGAATTACAACTTAGCAAACGATAATAACTTTTTATGAAAGAAAGGATTGAAATTATGTTAACACATGTAGGGACTGCAAATATTGAATCAGAAAGATTAATTTTAAGAAAGTTTAAATATACGGATGATGAAAATATGTTAGAGTATTGGATTAGCGACCCTGAAATTCAATCACTATATTCTGAACCAGTTTATAGTACCAAGCAAGAGGTTAAGGATCTACTTGATAAATATATAAGTTCTTATGAAAAAGATGATTACTATAGATGGGCAATTATCTTTAAAGAAACAGATGAATGTATAGGGCAAATTGCTTATTTTTTAGTAGATAATAATAATCACTTTGCAGAAATTGAATATTGTATTGGAAGTTTTTTTCAAAGAAAAGGTCTTGCAACAGAAGCAACAAAGGCTGTAATACAATTTGGCTTCGATAAAATGAATTTACATAAAGTCCAAATAAGTCATAAATCAATAAATCTTCCTTCACGTAAAGTAATTGAAAAATGTGGACTGGTTTATGAAGGAACTTTGAGAGATTTCTTTTATCAAGATAAAAAATATATCGATAGATTATATTATTCGATTTTGAAAGATGAATTTAGGAGTGGAAATCAATGAGTATTGAATCATTAATGTGGTTATTTCCAATAGTTTTTATGGTTCATGAATTCGAAGAGATAATCTTTTTACCATTATGGATAAAAGATAATGCAAGCTATATTACTAATAAATATCCAATCTTAAGCAAAAAAATAGGTACGAAGCTAATGAATATATCTACAGAATCTTTTGCATTAGCTGTTTTGGAAGAATTCTTGATACTATCGATATTGACATATTTATGCGTAGAATATAAATATTACTCTTTTTTTGCAGTGCTAATAGTAACCTATTTTTTCCACGTACTTGTACATATCGTTCAATCTATAGCATTAAAAAAATATATTCCTGCTGTTGGTAGTGGTGTTATAACAGGAATATATAACATTTATAGTTTATATACACTTAATTTTCTTGGTTATTTAGATTGGGAATATATAGGGGAAATGACGTTGCCTGTTATTATTGTTATGGTTTTAAACTTAGTTTTTATTCATTGGCTAACAGATAAATTCAGGGTCTTAATATCGGCAGCTCGTTAACTAAACAAAAAAAGCCGCTAATTTAGCGGCTGAAGTTATATTTACTATAGTGAATTGTCTTTATAGATACCCCATGAATATATGGGACCGAATGGAACAACCGGTGGATATTTAGAAATAAAGTTAATGAACTTTTCCATAATATAATCCCTCCTTACATTTGTAAATGATAGCAAAGAGTTAAAAGAAAGTCAATAATAATTATCCAATAATATGAATAATTATTAATTCAAACTGTTTAAAATAGTCAATAAGAGTGTGCTATTTTAAACAGTTTGAATTTAGGGAAAATACATTCAAAAGCTATGATTACTTAATTAGCTACACCACCATATTTAGCAGTGTAGCTTTGAATTTAATCTAAAATGCTGAAGATATTATCGACGACCGCATTTCCTACTCAAGACTCTCTTGAGTGCTGCCGCTGACATGGGGCGTTGCAATGAAATTAGGCAAACTAACCAGGGAACGGCTAGTTCAGCAACGGATTCAGAATTTTGGTGGGGAACATTCTTAATTTTGAGTAGTATATAGAGCAGTTTTGCTTTTTTCTTTATATCTAGCGTTTTTCGAAGCGAAAAGAACAACACCAATAAGCAGTCCGATTACCAATGTACAACTTACTAACAAAATGACCCCGCTCCATCCGTACCATTTTAGAAATTTTCCGCCCAGAGCTCCAAGAGCACTGGAGCCAATATAGTAAAACATAAGATAGAGAGCAGAAGCCTGAGCCTTATCTAAAGAAGCGCTTTTGCTAACCCAACTGCTTGCCACCGAATGGCTGCCAAAAAAACCGAAGGTAAAAATGGCAATACCCATCAGCTTTACGAAAAGATTGATATTTAAAGTAATCAAACAACCTATCAGCATAATAGCTATTGTGAAGAGTAACACCTTTGAATTTCCTATGGAGTCGGAAGCTTTCCCCATCAATGTTGAGCTGAGTGTTCCTGTCAAATATACGACAAAGATAAAACCGACAACTGTTTGACTTAGATTATAGGGCGGAGCCATTAGTGTATAACCGATATAATTGAAAAGGGCTACGAAGCTACCCATAATAAGGAAGCCAATGGTATAAAGAGATAATAATAGCGGCTGTTTTATATTCCGCACCAAGATGGGCGTGACTTCACCCATTGAGCGTTTTTGGGAGATGAAATTCCGGGAGTTCGGTAAGCTAAACCAAAACCATATGCTGACTGCGAGACTAATAATGCCAATTACGGCTAAGGCAATATGCCATGAAAATAAATCGGTAAGCGCACCAATAAGCACACGCCCCAGCATACCGCCGATAGAGGTGCCGCTCACATATATTCCCATGACCAAGCCTGTACTTTGGGGATTGAATTCTTCATTTATATAGGCCATGGCAATTGCAGGAAAGCCCCCAAGTAATGCGCCTTGCACAGCACGAATAAGTAAAATTAATATGAAATTTTCCGAAAAGGCAACAACAACTGCTAGCACCGAAGAGGTCAGAAGAGCCGTTGTCATAATTAATTTACGGCCCTTTGAATCTGATAGCCAGGATACTATGAGCATAAATGCTGCTAGTGAAGCTGTTGCGAAAGAAATTGATAAACTGGCTATTGCCGGACTGACGTTAAACTCCTTGGAAAACACGGGGATTATAGGTTGAGTGCAATAAAGGATAGCGAAAGTAACAAAACTCCCCAGAAATAATGCGACAATCGCTTTCCAGTAAATGCGGCTTCCTTGCTGAATATAACTAATCATAAGAATCAATCCTTTTCCGGGAATTGCAACAAAGTATTTCGTTATGTTACCTTGTCTATGGTATACCCAAATGTCTTATGTGTAAAATACATTGTTTTTATAAAATTAATGCATTATAATTATATAAAAAATTATAGCAACACAGCTGAAATATAAGGAAAAGGGAACATATGGAATTACACCAGCTCATTTACTTTAAAACAGTTGCCAATTTGGAGCATGTTTCCAAAGCAGCCGAAGTTCTTGCCATATCGCAGCCGGCGCTTAGCCGCTCGATTGCTAAACTAGAAGAAGAACTTGGTGTTCCCTTATTTGAACGCCAAGGAAAGAGGATTATTCTTAACCGTTATGGACGGTATTTTCTCAAAAATGTTGACCGGGCGTTGCAGGAAATTATCGAGGGGCGACAAGCGCTTTTTGATTTGCAAGATGCGAATCGTGGTACTATTGCATTAGCTTTTCTTCATTCCCTTGGTACACATTTTGTTCCCGCTTTGTTGGGCAAATTTCGAAAAAAATATCCGGATATTCAATTTAATCTCTATCAAAATTCAACTAATTTTATTTTAAATCAATTAGAATCCGGTGAGATTGATCTCTGTTTTTCTTCGCCCAGTGTTACGAAAAAAGGCATTGAGTGGACTCCGCTTTTTAAGGAACCATTATATGTTATTGTCCCAAAAGAACATAAGCTTTTTCAGCGCGAGCAAATTCATCTTAAGGAGATTGAGGATGAACCGATAATTACCCTCAAACGTGATTATGGCTTGCGTATCTTAACCGATCAATATTTTGAAGCAGTCGGTATAAAACCGCGGATTGTGTTCGAGGGGGAGGAAATTTCGACGGTAGCCGGACTGGTGGAAGCGAATCTAGGTGTCGCCCTCATTCCTAAAATATTAGGTTATAAAGCTAATATCTCATTCTTGCCTGTTTCTGAGCCAACATGCGAGCGTACAATCGGCATTGCCTGGATGGAAGGCAGATATATGCCGCCGGTTTCCAAGAAATTTAAAGATTTTGTGATTCGCTCATTTAGTTAACAGTGCAGAAAAAAATCCCTGTGGTTGTCTGAAGGATTCAGATTGCCACAGGGATTTTTCTGTAGATAAAGTTAATGACTTTGGATTGATACTTGGTGTTGGTAGAGGACTGGAAAGAACTATCCATAGTGATGTGAGGCTGGAGGACTCGTGAGACAATTAATTTTTGCCAAAAATCCTCAGGGCGTTGTTATAGAAGACATCTTGTTTGATTGGCGCAAGAAGTGGGTGCTCCATCAAAGCTTGCTTCTTACGGATTACTATTGGTGCAGGGGTATATGGGAAATCTCCCCCATACATTATTTTTTGAGTGTCGGCGATCTTCATTAGTCCTTCCAGGGCTACAGGCAATGCATCACCTGCAATATCAAAATATAGTTTGCTTATATTCTCTGTAACATTAACAGGGCTCATCGATCCTTTTGAAACCAGCACTTCAGAAATGCCGATTAAACGATGGGCTACAAAGGGGAGAAAGGAACCGCAATGGGGAACGATTATTTTGATGTCCGGATAGCGCTCAATGGTGCCACTGGTAATTAAATTTATTACAGCCCGGGTAGTATCGGCAATATATTCAAATAATGGTGCTACACCTGCTGTAAATACATTCTCAGGTACACTTTGAGGTTTGGAGGGGTGAATAATCATTACTGCCTTACGTTTGTTTAATTCAGCAAACAAGGGATCAAACTTAGGGTCTCCCAGGTAAATCCCATGACTGTTACTGGCTACTTTTACACCATCTGCCTTAAGGACATCAAATGCATAGCTGACTTCTTCTATAGAGCCAGCAATATCAGGCATAGGCAGGCAGGCTGCAAATCTAAAGCGGTCAGGGTGTTTATCACGTATTATTGCGGTTTCTTCATTAATCGATCTAGCCAATTCACAAGCGGCTTTATCATTCCCAAAATGGATATGTGGGGTAGACAGCGAAAGAATGCTTAATTCTATTTCAGCTTCATCCATGTATTGTAAATGTGATTCTACACTCCAAGTAGGGGTAGGAAAACCATCTTCCTTGGCAGCACAGATACCAGCTTTAGCCAGACCGTCTATGTAAACCGGAAGTATGAAATGACTATGCACATCAATTGTTTTAATACTCATAGTAAATACTCCATTCTAACTTCAAATTTTCTTATATAATTGTAGCATTTTTTGGCCCCTAGAAGCACCGTATTATTAACAATAGGACCTTTTAAAAAAGAAATCATGCTCCTTTAAAATTAGAACTATGGATAATGCAGCTAAAATTAATGTTTGGATAATCTTGCTATCAGGATGTGTAGAGAAAATCTCATTAAAAAATACTGCTGTTAAGTGAAGTATGACTGGGATGATAATATTTCGATTTGCTTTATAATACAACCAGTTCATTAATAAAACAAATGGAAAGATACTAAGGAAAAAATTTAAAGAATATATAAAGCCGGTTTCTGCCACATTACTTTGATAACAGTCGTTAATAAATGAAAGTGGAATATGCCATAATGCCCAAAATGTAGCAAATACCATAGATGTGGTAAAAAGACTACATCTAGCGCGTAAACAATCAGTTCCATAGGAATGCCAAGCTAGCTCTTCTACTACCGGAGCAATGAAAAGCAGGAACCATGCTGGGAAAATTCCTGCTGAGAATGAAAAATTATGTGATAAACTAAACTGATTTATATTGTAGCCAAAAAGAAGAGATATAGCTTGAGCAAGGAGAATGCTTGTAAGCATTAAGAAACATGTTGCAAAAATGTAAGCAGGTTTTATTGTTTTGAAATTAAAAAATCTATTCTTTAGGTCTTTTTTGAGTTCAATATTTGAACTAATCATAAAATAAGCAATTAATACCGGGCTCAATAGACCAATAAAACCCAAGATACTCGCGCTAGCCTTTAAAAATGAATTACTTGGAGTAATATGACTTATATATCCAGCTATGAACCATAGTACCCACGGAATTCCTATTGCCAGACTATAAAAAAGAATCGGCTTTCTATATTTTTCAATATCTATACATTCTATATTTCTCATATACAAGTACCTCCCAAAATATGTTATTAACTTCTCTGAAGATTAATTGGTATTAACACATAAATAATCTTTTGATTCAAGCTTTTTTATGGATTTTATATTATACAGAATTGCCGCAGTAACACATAATACTATCCCGGCGATAATGATAAGAAATCCAGTTCCTCTGCCGCTGCCTGTACCAATGATTTTTCCCACACTTCCGGCAAGCACTCCGCCGTCAAGCAGTAAAGGAGTGAATATGTAATCCGCAAGCACGCCTGAAACCGCATAAGCGGCAACAAATCCAAGCTGTGAAATTAATCCGATAAGTCCCCACGCTCGGCCCTGAAGCTCATTTTCAATGTTGGTGCGAACAAGAAAATCCAGACTTGTGTTTGCAAATGGCATCATGGCAAAAAAGAAGAATCCCGACATGCAGATAAGTACAATATCCTCTCGCAGTCCAAACGCCGCCATAAATATTCCGGCAAAAAACAGCGAAAGCGAAAGCAGTTTCACATAACCTTTTTTTATTGGAAGAATTCCTATAATTACACTTGATACAAGCATTCCTGTCGCAACAATTGTTTCAAGTGTACCTACTACGGAGCTATCAGAAAAAGCAAGCAGCATCGGCATGGAAAGGGTTTCGATAAATCCGATGGAAAATGTCAACATCGATGTCATTATCACAAGAACAAGTACACCTCTGTTTTCAGAAACTGCGCTCCAACCGTCTTTGAATTCGTGGATAAACGATTTTGTCTGTTTGTATTTCTTTGAAGCAAAACTGTTGCGCACAATAAGCGTTGAAGCAACAGTCACAAAGAATGTAAATATGTCAATTACAAGCAGCAGCTTTATATCTGAAACAGTGAGCAGAAATCCTGCAATTATTGGCGAGATCAGATATTTTGCCGAGCCTGCCACCTGAACAAGGCCACTTGCCTTTGTATATTGCCCTTCGGTAAGCATATCAGAAACTGTAGCTTTGTATGCGGAATCAAGCAATGCTGAAAATACCGAACTTATTGTAACTCCCACACAAATCTGCCATAGCTGTATTTCGCCGCAAAGCATATAAATCAGAATGAATGTAAGTCCTAATGTGGAAAGAATGTTGCCTAACATCATTAGAAGCCTACGGTCATAGCGGTCTGCAAGTACTCCAGCCACGGTACTTAAAAGAAGTGACGGCATAAACGCAAGTAGTGTTACAAGTGCCATTGCCGATGCTTTACCTGTCTGCTGAAAAACATAAACCCCAAGCCCGAATGACGTAAGTCCGCTTCCTGTTGCTGAAATAAGCTCACCCAACCACAACAGAAGAAATTTCCTAAAAGACTTTTCCGAATTATTCATTGTTACCACCAGTTTCGCCGCCAAACATCTGCATAAAATACATAAGGCTTCCGTTTTTTGCGCCAAGCAGCCTTTCGGCGTTGAAAATAAACGCCTGTATGCATGAATCATGCTCTTCGTTTATATCAGCATCAAAAACGGTATTCGCATATGTCACAAGCATTTCCATGCATTCATATGGGAAAGGTGTACTGAACAGACCCTGCTCAATGCCCTCGCGGATTATCTCTGTCAGTATTGGCGTAACACCAGTGATTATGACCTGTTGTATTTTTTGATGCATAAGCGCGTTCTGCGGCTTGTGAATGTGTTCCATAATTTCTTTGCCATTTCCGTTACTGCTTATTTTCAGTGCCATTACAACGCGGATAATGCGCTCGTTTACGGGTATACTCTTATCTGCGGCAATTTCCTGCGCTGTGCCTAAAATGAGGACGTTATACCGATCAATTAGTGCATCCATAATATCCTCTTTGGACTTGAAGTGATAATAAAGTGTTCCCCGCGCAATACCGACTCTTTCCAGAATATCGTTTGTACTTGTGCCATCAAAGCCCTTTTGATTGAAAAGCTCATTTGCTGCATCAAGTATTTCGTTCTTACGTTCCTCGGCTTCTTTTACAACTCGCATTTTGCATCTCCTTTACATAGACCGACTGTCTGTCGGTAATATCGTAACATGCTATTTTCGAGTTGTCAAGATAGTGGATTGCTGATGCAAGTAAGAGTTTAAAATAAATGGAAGAACTAAATCCCTGTGGTTGTCTGAAGAATTCAGATTACCACAGGGATTTTTTTAGTAGTTAAAAATAATTTTTAGAATATAAAGGTATTTATGTATTTATATGGGAAATAAAACGGGAGGATACGTTTGGCCAATAGCTATGAGGTAGTAAGGTAAATAGAAGGAGGCTTAATGTTATGGAAAGTCAGCGCGTAGTAACTAATTTGAAAAAGGACCGGTTAGCAAATATTATTGACACGTTTACTGAATGGAGTTTGAATTGGATACCGGATTCGATGGTTTTTGTTGTTTTGTTGACGTTAATTGTCTTCTGCATGTCCTGGGGGTTAACTGAGCATGGCCCGTTTCAACTTATTCAAGATTATACAAAAGGTTTTTGGGTACTTTTAACGTTTGCGATGCAATTGTGTTTGTTGATGATAACCGGTTTTGTTGTAGCGGATTCAAAGCCGGTTAAGGCATTGATCATTAAGTTGGTTGATTGGCCAAAGTCTGTATCGTCAACAATTGTGATGTATTGTTTGGTCAGCGGGTTTGTCTCTTGGCTTCATTGGGGGATTGGGTTGATGCTTGGCATTGTAATGGGACGGGAAATTGCTGTTCGAAAACGAGGAATGGGTTTGCAATATCCCTTTCTGGTTGGTGTTATATATAGTATGGGGGTTTTGTCGAATGGCCCGTCGCAGGCGGCGCAGCTGCTTGTTGCAACTCCGGGGCATTTTTTGGAAGCGGTTACCGGCGTTATCCCTTTGACTGAAACGACGTTTAATCCGCATTTGCTTGTAACGATGCTAATCCTCTATATTACAATACCAATTGTAATGTTACTTGTTAAACCTAAGAAGGAATATTCGACTGAAGTGGCTGATGCTATAGTTGCGGAGTTTAGTAAGGCTCAGGTTACAGGGGATATTAAAAATTTACGGCCGGCGGAAAAGCTGGAACGATCCAGGATATTGCTGCCGATCATCGCGCTGGGGATATTGGTTTCAGTCGGTAATTTTATCTGGAGTAACGGTATTGGACGGCTGGATTTGAATACGCTCAATTTTGCTTTTTTCGGTTTGGCTATGCTGCTGCATGCTTCGCCGCATAGTTTCGTTTTATCAGTTACTAAGGGGGTGACAACAACTTCCGGAATTATTATTCAGTTTCCGTTGTATGCCGGTATTTTTGGAATGATCGCGAATTCCGGTCTAGCCCAGATTATTACAGAATGGTTTATTTCGATTTCAACGGCCCGCACTTTGCCGTGGATTGTATTTTTATATACCGGGGTAATTGATTTCTTTGTTCCGTCCGCCGGTTCTAAGTTTGTTATTGAAGCCCCCTATATTATACCGGCAGCCCAAAAGCTGGGGGTAAGTATTCCGCAGATTTTAAATGCCTATACTGAGGGCAGCTGCTGGGTTAATATGCTTCAACCATTTTGGGCGCTGCCGGTTTTGGGGGCGATGAGAATCCGGTTTCAGGATATTTTGCCGTATACGTTTATAACCTGGCTAATTGTTTTAATTGTGGTCAGCTTTATGTTTCTGGTGTTCCCTAACGGCTTTTAGGCCTGGGTGGGGAGAAGTTTAAAGGTTTTACCTTGATAAATTCGCACCGGGTTTCCGCGGGTGAGCATGTTGTGCTGCTGCCACATTGATTTTTTATGGTTGGAAGAATTCTCGGCGTTTTTGGCGATAATCAAGTTTGCTATGCGGGCCAGGGCTAGTTTTTTATTTAGGTATTGTGAGCGCTCTTCCTGGGCTGTTACTGTTATACCGGTAGGGGAATGGACGGCTCTGACGGCGGTTTCAACCTTGTTGACATTTTGTCCGCCAGGGCCGGAGCTTCTCAAGGCTTCGAATATTATATCTTTTTCACAGAGGTTTAGTTGTTGTTCGGCGGCTGTAAAGAAGTCGATGTTGATAAACCAATTTTTGCGTTTGTGGTTAGGACGGTAGGGGCTTGGGCATACCCAGAGAATGGTTCCGCTGATTCTTTCACTATACTGGCTGCTATCTAAGGCTAAAAGTACCGACTTAAGATTATTCGGCAGCTTTCCAGGAATGCTGTTAATGACCTTGGCATTAATTCCTTTGGTTTTACATTCGGTTTGATAGGCTTTCAGGAATAGGCTGACAGCCAGTTCACATTCATCAGGGCCTTGGCCGGAACTAATTTGAATCCACATAAAGTCCTCCTAAGCTTTGTATGTTAATAGTGGTTTAAAGGTTGCAATTATATCAATCAAATTGAAATCAATAAGGCTTTGAATTACTGTATCAATGTTCTTGTAGGCCTCAGGCGCCTCTTCAAACAGCAGCTTAGAGTCATGACAGATAACTCTGCTTTTGAGTTTGGTATGCTTGATGCTTTCTTTGGTATATTTATTTTCCAGTCGTCCCCGGCACAGACTGCGCTGCCATTTTCGACCTGCGCCGTGCGCTAAAGAATAAGCTGAAGCCTCGGTATGGGCTGTTGGCTTGACAAGGTAGGTGAGCGCACCTCTGGAGCCGGGAATGACAATAGCACCTTGGTCGCCGGGAGCCGCCCCTTTTCGGTGGAGAAACACTTGTTTATGGCCGAGTTGTTTGACTGATACATAGTTATGTGCACAGTCTACCAAGCAGTTTGTCTGGGTGCTTAGTCCCAAGGCTTGCAGCAGCCGGACGGCAATTAATTGCCGATTGACAGCCGCCCATTTGACGGCATTATCGTGGTGGGTTAGATATTGTTGCGCGGCGGTAGTGGTATGAAGCAAGCCGTTTTGTGCCTGGTGAATTCTAATGCTTTCATCGAGGATAGTTTCGCCATAGCTGCGAGAACCGCTGTGGACTAGCAGCATAACCTGATTTTTATCAAACCCCAGCTTGTTAAATTCTTCTTTATCAAAGATGGCTGCTGCTTCCTGGAGTTCGGCGAAATGGTTTCCGCCGCCGATTGTCCCCAGGTTATCGCCCAAGGGCGAACAGAAAAAAGCATTGTCAGCCGGTAATGGAATTTCTTTTAAGCTGCTAAGGCTTTCGGTTTTTCTCGCCAAACGCTCCAGGTTAAGTTTTCTTATTTCCAGGTTGGTTGTAAAGAAACTCATACCGCAGCCGATATCATTACCAACCAGATGCGGATAAAGGATACCGTCGGTGGTGATTACCGCGCCAACCGGTGTTTTACCGGGATGAAGGTCAGGTAGCCCAACGGCGTTTATTACCCCAGGCAGGGCTAAGGTATGATGCAATTGGTCAATGGCACTTTGTTCAAGCCAATTTTGGGCTGATGATATAATGGTTAATTTAGGCATATCTAATTTGTTGTCTCCTAACGTTTGTTAAATTTGTAAATAGGCATAAAAATCCCGTGGCACAGTAACCACGGGATTTTAAATAGTGAGTTGACTGCTGCAATGTTTAAAAACGGCAACAAAAAAACACGATAACAACATCGTGCAGCCTGCAGAACTCCTATTATAAATATAGTGAATCAGGTGACGGTTACGTAGCTTATTGACCAAGAAAGGCAAGAAATATATAGACCAAAGCATTGTTATATTTTACCTTGTTGGTCTGATATTAAATTATAAAGAAATTACCTCATAATTAATTGTTACTGTCATTGTTAAGCACTCCTTTCACCTGAAGATATAGATAGATTTTCCAAACGCTATTTATCGTACTACTAAATAGTTGGTTTTGTCAACAATATATATTTTGGGGGAATTCTGAAAGGAATTGGTGGATATTTTTGGAATAGGATAATTATGAATTGCATGTCTGTGAAAATGGTTTGAACGTTAGCTGAGCAAATTTTGAAAGGAGAAAGTGTGGATGAAAAAGCAAATTATTTTTTTCCTGGTATTTTTCCTGGCAAGCTGGTTTAGTATTGCCGGCGCCAGTAATGACCAAATTTCAGGTAAAAAAGTACCGGCATTATTGAAGCCTGAATTTGATTGTGCAAGCCAAAATGTCAAAGAAGGTACGGATGCCGGTGAAAGACAAGACCCGAGTTACAAGACGGAAACTTATGCATCTAAGCTAAAGCCTGATTTTTATAAATTTTATACGGTGTGGGTAACGGATGCCAATACCGGCATAAGATTTGCGGTTTTGAATGATTCTAAAGAAATAAAGCAGGGTACAACCTATGAATGGCAAGGGGATAGTTTAAATGGGCTTGCTCGTGGCGCAGGGATTGTTAATGAATATAAAAACGCCGTTTTGTCTGCGTCCTATCAAGGTAATTTTGTGCGCGGGAAATTTCAGGGACATATAATAGGTCATAGTTACGGAAAAAATAGGATTGATATGGAATGGGATTGTGTGGATGGAATTATAAACGGTAAAGTTATTGTCAAAAATGATGGTGGTAACATAGAATTATTGGTTGAAAACAATGAGGTTTGTAGTTTTGTTTATAATAGGGATAGTGATGGGCGTTTAGAAGTGACTTTGGCTGATGGTGAGCCTGTTTCAGGAAAATTTACTTCTAAATATTGGAGCTATGAAGGCGGCTTAACCAAAAGTGGCGCGAATGGTACGGGGATTTTAAAATTAAATAATGGAATTATTTATGAAGGCGAGTTTAAGGCGAATGGGTTTCAAGGACAAGGAAAACTCACTTTGCCGAATGGTAGAACATATATCGGCGAATTTAAGGACGGCAAAGTGATTCACGGAACAATGCTTGCTGCGAATGGAAATATTTATGAAGGAGAATTTTGGGAGAATAAGTTTCAAGGACAAGGAAAATACACTTGGCGGAATGGTAGAACATATATCGGCGAATTTAAAGACGGCAAGCTTAGCGGTTACGGAACTTTGTATGATGCGGCTGGAAAGGTAATTAGGCAGGGTAGATGGGAAAACAATAAGCCTGTTTAGAGAGAACTTAAATTAAGATACTAATATTAGGTGATGTCAAACGCAGTGTCTCTGTTTTTATTCTGTACTTGAAATCTTTGTAAAACAAGCCTATAATTAGAAATAGGTGGAAATTAAAAATCGCCATGACCTGTAAGTGCTCGAACACTCACAGGCTCATGCAGGTGAATACGCACCTACACGCAGCAGCTTTAGCTGCCCATGACGACAATCTATTATAACTCTTTTCCATTTATTGGACAAGGGGGACGGTATGTTCGGGAGAACAGGAGATTGTTGAAGTTGGCGGCAAGCTGGGGCTATATGCGAATTTCAATTGCAGTACATTACAGCAGGCAGGCGGTATTTTGGTTTTATTTGGCGTTATAAACCGGTCTGTTTATTTCGATTTCAAATGATGAAGCAAGGCGCAGTGTAGGTTAGCTCTAAGCTAAAACCTGACTGCGCTTTTTAATTTCGCCTAAATAAGCCGGCTCCGGTGCTGCCAGTATCGGCAGCACCGGTAGCCGAGCGAATTTAGGGGGGATATATATTGGCACCGATAGATAAGGACAGACGGATTATTACTGTGTCTTATATGTATCGCGGCAGCAAAAAGCTGCCAATGATTCGATTGCAGGGAATCTGGCTGAAGGAACTGGGGTTTTCGGTCGGCGACAAAATTAAAGTGTACGGGAAGGCTGGGCGAATCATAATTTTTATGGGCTAACGGTAAGGCAAGGACGCAAGCCAAGCTAGGTGACAGCGGGGACTGTCCCCGCTGTCACTTCCTGGTTACCCATGAATTGTGCCAGGAGTCGAATGAACCAATTTTTGTTACGAAAAATGGTTATGGAGATATGGTTATTATGAGCATGAAACTAAGCGGAGTATAGAAAAACAGTAATTAAAAATTACGTGCTTGTTTATAAAGCCATCATTAGCCGTGATGGTATTAGTATAAAAAATTTTGGGAACCTTCTTGACAAAGCAAGTTTGTTCATGGTAAATTTTGTAGTGAATTGCCAAGACATAGTTATGCCTGGTGTTGAATATGAGATAAATTGCATTAAAAAAAGGAGGACTTGTCAATGATGAAGCTACAGGGATATAATCTTAAACAAAATATGGTTATGAGTCTACATTGGCTTGATCTTCCAGTGAATAAGTGTCATGTTTGAAAAAAATATTTTGCTTAGTTTCCAGAAGCGGTTAAGTCTAAATCATAAGACTTAACCGTTTTTATTTTACGGAGGCATATTTGGCGCGGCAAGAATGAGTTTGGTGATCTATTCTTACAGGGATAAAGTGAGGCTAATGATGATGAATACGATATTAAAATATCCTAGAACCCCCCATATTGAAGGTTCTAGGTATCAGCCTGGTGATGAAGATATGGACAGTGTGCGGTTTAGTACGATTGCTAACCGGTTTATTGTCGTAGAGGAAAAAGTGGATGGTGCCAATTGCGGCGTTAGTTTTAGTCCTGATGGCGAACTGCTGCTGCAAAGCAGGGGGCATTATTTAACCGGAGGGTATCGGGAGAAACATTTTAATTTGTTTAAAACATGGGCTAATGCTCATGAAAATGAGTTTTGGGACATGTTAACAGATCGCTATATTTTGTATGGTGAATGGTTGTATGCCAAGCATACTGTTTTTTATGATCAACTGCCCCATTACTTTATGGAGTTCGATATTTATGATAAAGTTGAGGCGAAATTTTTAAGTACCGCTATGCGGCGAAGGATATTGAATAATTATCCCTTTATTGTGTCAGTCCTGGTGTTGTTTGAAGGAAAAATGCATCAGCAAAAAGACCTTGCCGGACTTCTGGGGCCTTCTAATTTTATTTCCGGGACTGCCGTGGAAAAGTTGAAAGCTGTTTGTAGCCGTAGAGGTTTGGACGTTACTCAGGTGTTACACGAAACAAATGTGGAATCACTAATGGAGGGTTTGTATATAAAGGTAGAAGAAGACGGAGCGGTAAAAGAACGCTATAAATATGTACGAGCAAGTTTTCTGACCAAGATACTCGATTCGGAAAGTCATTGGTTAAACCGTCCGATAATTCCCAACATGCTGAAAGACGGACTGGATTTATTTACAATCTAAGGGTGGTGAAAGATGTGCCAATAACACATGGTATAGGGGCTTTTCCTAATAGCTTTCTTGATGGTGTTTGGGAAACTGGCTGGCAGGAGCTATATGAGCGTTTTCATTGGCTAAGGGCTATGGATGGAGTCAGGCAGGATTCTGTATTTCATGGCGAAGGTGATGTGCTTACTCATACTAAAATGGTTTGTGAAATGCTTATGCAGTTACCGGAATGGCAGCAAATGGATGCATGATGTAGCCAAACCTTTCTGTACAAAAACGGAAGATAATAAAATTACTTCCCGGGGCCATGCGCTAAAAGGGGAAATTTTAGCCAGGAAATTGCTGTATAAAGAAGGTGGGGCAGAAAAGCCTGTTCCGGTTGCTATTCGGGAGAAGATTGTCAAACTGGTGCGGTTTCATGGGCTGCCGGTGGCTTTTTTAGAAAAAGAAAATCCTGTTCGCGCGGTTTTGGAGGCCAGTCAAATGGTAAGGCTTGATTGGTTGGCAGTATTGGCTAAAGCGGATGCTATGGGACGGTACTGCCCAGATCAGCAGGACCTTTTGGCTAAAATTAATCTATTTATTGAGTTTTGTCAGGAACAAGACTGCTACCGGGAACGGAGACAGTTTGCCGATGATTATAGCCGGTTCATATACTTTCAGAAAGAAAACGGCGACCCGGCTTATCAGGCTTATGACGCAACTAAAGTTGAGGTTATCCTCTTGGCGGGTTTGCCGGCAGCAGGGAAAGATACTTGGATTGCGAACAATTGTTCGCATTTGCCGGTTATCTCGCTTGATAAGCTTAGGGAGGAATTGAAAGTATCGCCGGTTGGAGAACAAGGGTATGTTGTACAGACTGCTAAGGAAAGGGCCCGGCAATTTTTGCGAGCCCGGCAACCGTTTGTATGGAATGCTACCAATCTGACGAAGAAGCTGCGCCGGCAATTGATCGGTCTTTTTTCAGACTATGGAGCCAGCGTGAAACTGGTCTATTTGGAAGCACCGTATGAAGAAATATTGAAACGCAATCAAGCACGTTCCAGGTGTGTACCGAAGAACGTTATCGATAGGATGATTGACAAGCTGGAGGTGCCTGATCTGACTGAAGCTTATAAAGTGCAGTGGAGTATATCAAGATAAAGCGCCAATTCTTATTTGATTTTTCCGATTGAAAGGTTTACGCGGTAATTTCCATATTTCAAAACGGAATCTAAAAAATGGTTCAAATCATCATGGGAATCAACCTGGACTTTTAGGAGGTAACATCCTTCTCCGCTGATCCGGCTCGCTTCTACAACAGATTCATTATCATTTAGGAATACATGAAAGGTTCCATGATCGGTTGTTTTCATGAAGATGGTTATGTATGCCGTTATTGATTTGCCAAGTAGTCTTTCATCAAGCAAAACTGAGTAACCCTTTATAATGCCTAAATCTTCCATTCTTGAAATCCTGTTCGAGACTGCCTGCCCGGTTAGATGAACAGCTTCCCCGATATCTCTAAATTGCATTTTGCAGTTTGCTTTTAATAGTTTTAGAATTTCCCAATCAGTATTGTCAAGCATTTTTCGTTAAATCCTTTCTTGATGAAACCGAAAAAGGCTGAGTACTTTCTCGGTAAAATTACAGATGTCTGTATAATTATTATAACAAAGGACTTTAGCGAAAAACACAATAATCAGTTGAGAGATATCGGAGGGAATGCGAATGAAAAGAGCGTTGCTCGTAATTGACGTGCAAAATGAATACTTTACAGGAAAAATGCCGGTTACTTATCCTGATGGGAGTTTTGATAAAATCCTGAAGGCTGTGGATGCTGCAAAACAAAATGATATCGCGGTGATTCTTATCAGACATGGCGCAGTGCAGAAAGATGCTGCTGCTTTTGTAAAAGGCAGTAAGGAATGGGACATTCATGAGAAGCTGCTGAGAAAAAAACATTTATGTATTATTGATAAAAACCTACCAGGAAGCTTTACAGACACCCACCTTGAAGATTTATTAAGGGAAATGGGGATAGATACAATCGTTATATGTGGGTACATGACGCAGATGTGCTGCGATACGACTGCAAGACAGGCGGTTCATCTTGGATTTTCAGTAGAGTTTTTGTCTGATGCTACAGGCACTTTAGATGTAGCAAATAGTGCCGGGAAAATAACAGCGGAGGAACTTCACAAGGCAATTCTTGTAACGCAAGCTATGAGGTTCTCTAAAGTAATTTCTACGGATGAATGGATTAAGGGACTAAATGTGAAATAGAGTTGAAAGTTCTTATTTGTTCGGTTGGCAACACATAAAAAAGCCAGGAGCGAGATGCTCCTGGCTTAAAATAATATTTAGGTGGTATATTTGCAATTTATTAGTCTTCGGGAGGCGGAGGAGGAGGAGCTGGGTGGTGGCGATGTGGCGGTGGTGGCGGAGTAGGCAGATCTAATACCACGTTAATGCCCATTGGTGTTAATTTTGGCTGACTTGCTGGGTTAGCACTCGCCGTTGCCGAAACTGCGAATGTCAGAACAGACAGCGTCAAAGTCATTAATAGTACCTTCTTCAAAGTCAAAACCCCCTTTAAAATAATTAGTTGATTAAGGTTTAGGTTGGTGCAGTTTTTATAATGTGTATCACTTGCTATGGTTCTATTGTACCGGGTAATTGTTACGATAAGCTTACAATTATATTGCTGTTTGTAATCAAATAAGATACAAATTTCTAGATAATTTGTTTCATTTCTACATCACGAGGCGGTAAAGAGAGGAGTTCATCTGACTCATCCTTTGTGGTTCCAATATATCTGAGTGTCGTTCCTGGTGACAAATGATTGAGTAGCTTCTATTGACCATCAATCAGCATAATTCATTTGGTTTATCTTATCAATAGTTTCTTTACACCACTCGATAGAAGCTATTTCTTCTTTTATTCCGGCATCTATAATCAATTGACGGAAGAACTCATGTTTCCTGGCTTCTTTATTATCAGTATTATCAGTTATGTTTTTGGGTGGATTTTTAAGTTTTTCTTTCAGGGCTTCAAGCATGGATTCATGGAGTGCAAGCTGTTCTTCTAATTGCCTGACGATGAAACTTTTTTTGAATTTGGCACCAATCAACAACTTGGCAAGAAAGAGTTTCTTTATTTGCGGTAAAGGCGTGGATTGTTCCATCCATTCGGTCAATACCATCTGGCCTTTTTCAGTAATACGGTAAATCTTACTATTGGGGCTGTTATCATTGATTTGAATATCCATTTCAAGATATCCTTTTTCTTTCATTTCGTTTAGAGTCGGGTATATCTGACTTAGATTGGCATTCCAAAAATTATTGACCGAATCATCAAAGAAGTGCTTCAGCTCATAACCAGTCATATTTTTAATATTAAGAAAACCCAATAATATATATTTAAGCGACATGGTCTTATCCCTTCTTTTTCATAATGCCTATATATTATAGCAAATTCTAATGGGAGTCTATTGAACTATTTGTTTTTTACTATGTTTTTATACGATGTCAACAAGTTATCCTCGAAATTGATAGTCGTTTTTTTCTTAAGAGACGAAATGCCTATTACCAAATTTATTATAAACTGAACCATCCTGTCTTTAATCTTTTTTTGTGGGAAATCATAATACCCATTTGCCTTATAATATTGATGATCCGCTTTCATGAAATATTTCAGGATATAAACGAAATCCCTGAAAATCTTATACCCTCCGACACCAAGAAAATTCCTGCTTCTTTCCCAATCAGTTTCCAACCTATTTGAAAGAATATGCGCGAATTCTTCGATTTGGCGTGTTATCTCATGATTGCTGTCATATTCATCGGTCACAATATCAAGCATTGGTGTTTTCCATATCTGACAGATTCCTTGAAGTATTTGCCTTAAATTGGAATTGTATTTCAAAGATCCAGATATAATAAATCCCAGATACTTATTCTGCAACACCGGCCTATGGCCGTTAAAGAAGTTCCGGTCAAAATAAGTCTTCCATGTTGAACTTAAATACCGGTCCTTCATGGCTCCGGCAAATATCAGAACATCTGCCTGGTTAATTTTTTCATAAAACAGCTTTTCATAATCATCCTTATAAATACATTTGCCATTTTTAAAGCAGTTACAACAACCCAGGCATCCACCTTTTATATTGAGCGACCGGAGATTCAATACCTCAATGGAATCATTGAAGTAGCCGGTAAATGTGTTGATCATATTATTTAGATTGATATCCTGCGGCGTTGCATCAGTCAACAGGATAATCATCTTGTTAAGCTGTATTTTTGTACCGGTTTTCTGTTCGGGCAGATATTGTATGCTGTTCATTGGCAATGCAGCAAATACTTTTGCAACCGGGCGTTTTGCTTCAGACATGGCAAAAAAATAATGTGCAAAGTCCAAAAGGTTTCTTCTTTTTTGGTCATTAAATAAATCCGACATTTCGGCTGAAAATCCTTCGATATAGTTCATGTCCATATCGTTGCATACAGCATGAATATAATTATGTGCCGTATGATCGAAGAAATTGGCTGATGTTGATATTGATGTTGAATATTTTCCTTTAAACGCAAACAGACTATTGGTTTCATAAATCAGTTCAATAAACCTTTTCAACTGCGAAGGAACTAAATAGTAGTATACAGGAAATGCCCATATGACGATATCACTGTTTTTGATTGACTCAATGATTTCTGCAAAATATGTATTGTCTTTCTCGATTATTTTTATATCCCTTCCAATATAGAATTCAGTATAAAGAAGGTCATTTATATGCTTTTTTATATAATCCATATACTGTTTTGTTCGACTGTTAATTCCTTTGGGGCTTCCGTGAATGATTGTAACTTTCATAATGGAACACCTTCTTTCTGGATTTAATAATTATTTTTCAAAATAACATTATGTGTGATGACTATCGCCACAGGGAGGAGTAAATTTCCCATAACGAACGCCGTTAATACAATAGGCAAGGTCAATAGCTCGAATTGAGCAGCTTTGTAGAGATACAGAATAAGTGCCAGCGGAAAGAGTGAACTTGCCGTTACGACACCAGGTGAATATACCTTTTCTTTTAAAGTGGGAATAGCATGGTAAATAGAATTTGTAACAAAGCCAATTCCCTGTCCCAGTATGAGGGCTTGTAAAAACCAATTATCAGGATATTTATTGATGAATATTACGCAAAGTACAGTTATGGAAAACAATAGGGCATTCTCTGTTCTGAGTTTTTTTTGAGTATATGTCACTTTTTTACCCATGAAAATCATTGGATTGTTTTTTCTTGTGAACCATGCCACAAGTCCGGGACCTTCTTCAGCATAATGAATGGCATATGCAATGACCGAAAACCAAGCTAGATTTGCCAGACTGGCTTCTTTTACAAAAATGAAAATATCGTTTATTAAATTGTTTAGCATATTATTTCTCCCTTCAATTAATCGTTTTTTTAGAATACAACTTTGCTTACCATGTACAGCATGATCCTTAAGAAATAAGAGTATATGCTATATAATAATTTATACATATAAATTATTATATAGCATATACTCAATACAACTATCTGTCAAGTTAGATTTGAGCCTTTTTCCTCCAACGGCTTGATATAATCATATGCGCTACCTGTCAGAAGTCTTTGAATATTAAGCCTTTAGCGAAGGGCGACCGGGGGGATTGCTTTTATAAGTGGGGGCAGTTTAGGCTTGACGTGCGCAATTCAGTGTGGTACTATTTAAAAAATGAATATAGTGCTGATCAGAGAATTTATCTGAAGGCTAAGAACTTCCTGTGGGAAGAGCTTAGCCTTTTTTTATTTCATCAACAGCTATAACAACTTATATTAGCTTTTTAGCGATCAATACTTTAGAGTTGGGGGCGAGAGAATGGCAATTAATTTGAATACGGCGGTGGTTGAAAGCCGCGAACAGCGGCTGGGAACGATTATTGCCTGGGATGGTGCGGCAGCTGATTTGTCGAAAGAGTCGGCGTATGCGCGGGGCGGTTGTGGAGCGGGGTGCGGGGGACGAAGGCTTTGCGAGCTTTCAAGCTCTTTTACGCAAGGGTCTGTTTGCAGTGAGCAGATGGTGGAATGCCAAGCCGGCAATGTCAGAGAAGCGGTTCTTATCCAGCATTCGCCCATTGGCTGCGGTGCCGGGCAGGTAATTTATAATTCTATTTACCGCAATGGATTAGCCCTGCGGAAGCTGCCTGTGGAAAACTTGCACCTGATTAGTACTAATCTTCAAGAACAAGATATGATTTTCGGGGGGGGTTGAAAAATTAGAACAATCCATACGTGACGCTTGGGAGCGTCATCATCCCAAGGCTATTTTTATCGCCACTTCCTGCGCAACCGGTATTATCGGCGATGATGTTGAGAGTGTGGCCAAAAAGGTAGAACAGGAAATTGGGATTCCGGTTGTTCCGCTGCACCCAGAAGGGTTTAAATCAAAGCATTGGAGTACCGGGTTTGATGCTACCCAGCATGGTATTATGCGGCAGATTGTCAGGAAGAAACCTAAGAAAAAACAGGAAGACTTGGTGAATGTGATTGCCCTGTGGGGGACGGATGTATTTACGCCAATGTTAAAGGAATTAGGGCTGCGTGTAAATTATGTCGTGGATTTGGCGACTGTGGGAGAATTGGAACAGCTCTCCGAAGCGGCGGCTACCGTCGGCTTTTGTTATACGCTGGCATCGTATTTGGCAGCAGGTTTGGAACAGGAATTCGGTGTGCCGGAGGTGAAAGCGCCACAGCCGTACGGGTTTGCCGGGACAGATGCCTGGATTAGGGAGAAGATTTGGACGGCTACATTACTAACACTAATAAAATATTGGAAGCCGGAATTGATGCAAATTCCGCGCTGTTTAGAGAAGGGAAAGATTCACCTTATGCAAATATTCTTGTAACTAAAAGCAGTCGGGTGAATGAAGCAGCTGTTGTTGCCCTGAAAAATGCGTTACAGACGGATGAAGTGAAGAAATTCATCGCGGAAAAGTATAAAGGTGCTGTAATACCGGCATTTTAAAGCGATAATTAAATAAGGATGTTAATATTTGGCGTTGATTTCTTTTAGAGCCTCAACCTTTGCATATGCAGGGGTGAGGCTTTTTAGTGTACAATATTGTTATTTGGTACAGGAGCGGAGCAAAGCGTGGGATTAATTTATATATTTTAGTTGTTATTTGTATCGTGAAGGGGAGCGGGAGTGCTATGCGGTTTAATATGGAGTTTCTTGTAGGTGAATTAGAAAAGGAATTTAGTGTTCAGGTTTATGGTAATATATCGCGCGATATTTTGCAGATAAAACGGTTGCCAGCCGATATGGCAGAAGTAATCTTACCTGATGTTTTATATGTTGCTACACCTGTGAGATTGAAAAAGATGGGTACAATAGATTTTTCTGCTCCTATTTTGTGTATTGCCGAGCAGTCTTTGTTGATTGATCAAAGCCTTTTTCCTGGAAAAGTGGTTGTTGTTGTCCGCAGCGACGATATTAGCAAAGTAATGCTAAATCTCGCTGATATTATGTATGAATTGGGTTTGCGTTCTTCTAAATTATCAGAATTTGCAAAATCGCTACTGGAGTGTAATGATTTTAATCAGATGATTGAAGTAGGGTTTGCTTTTTTTGGTAATCCGATTATTGTTGTTGATTCTCAGCAGAATTTAATCGGTTATACAAAGTTAGAAAGCATTAAAGATGTACTGGGGATTAATTTAAGTGCCAATGAATATAATGTTGATTCTATTGTAACTATTGAGGAAATTCAGCAAGAGTATAATGAAATATTCCGTGATTCAGCAAAAGCTTTAAAGGATAACTACAGCGATGGTTATCCTGGAGTGTGTAAGCCGCTTATTGCTGGGGGACGAATTGAGGGATACCTTCAAGTTATGACGATATTAAAGCCGCTTTCCGATTATGACCGTGAGGCAGTGACGGTACTTGGTAATTTTCTGGCTAGTGAGCTGTTAAGAATACATATAGCCAATATCAGAGAGAACGAAACAGGTAAGGCGGAGGCGTTTCTTAAAACACTACTTGATTCTAGCGTGGTAAATTGCAAGGCCATTGCTACGAGTATGGAGGCGCTACAATTAAAGTTTAAGAAATTCTTGTATGTATTGACTATCCAGATTCAAGATCGGCCCGAAATAAGCGGTGTTTCTATGCAGAAATTGATAGAGTTGTTAACCTATCAATTAATTGGTGCGAAAGGGTTTAGTTATGAAAATAGTATTATTCTTTTATATAGTACCGATCAACATATTAACGATTTTCAAGCTGATTTTGCGTCGGTGATTCCAATATTAATGGCAAATGGACTGCAAGTGGGGGTTAGTAATGCGTTCTTTTCGATTATAGATATTCGGGCCCGGTATTTCCAAGCGCGCAAAGCAGTTGAAATAGGATGCTGCATTGATCCTGACAAGTATTTTTATACCTATGAAGGCTACAGTGTTTATCATATGATGGAACTAAGTTCTACCTTCGACAACTTAATGTCTTTTTGCCATTCAAGTATTTTTAATTTGCTTGAACATGATGCGGATATCGATGGAGAACTTGTCGTTACTTTATATACGTATCTAAAAAATGGCAGTAATAAGATTAAAACGTCTAAGGAACTTCATGTTCATTTGAATACCATCAAATATCGCCTTTCGCAAATATCTGAAATACTGGGGGTTAATCTCGCCGACGAGGAAATAGCATTTTCACTTTATCATACCCTTAAAATTCTCCGCTTTTTAAAAACTTTTCCGCCTGATTCGGATACAAAAAAGCAGCGTGAAAAACAATAAAGTTTATTACTGCAAATTTCACAAGAAAAGGAGTTTGCAGTTTTTTTATTTTAGTCAATTATCTATTTCAGACAAAATACGATGTCAAGTTTTGCCATTTTGGATAAAGCTAAAATATTCTATTTTTACTATAATTAAATTCATAATAATCATTTAATTTTGTATTGAATAATTATTATGAATTTTCTTGGCTAGTTTATCCTTAATCGGCCGATAGAACCTGTATACAGGCAATCGCGATGTCTGTAGTGTGAATAAGAAAGGATGATTGTTGTGAGCAGTCAACCAACTCTAGCAACAGCCAAAAGTGCAATTGGGCAAAATGATACTGCGCTTACAGAAAAAGTATCACCAAAAGAAATGATTTCTTATGGATTAGGTTGCGGCGCATCTGGCGTAACCCAATTCGCAGTAAGTTCATTTTCTACTTTTTTCTTTACTGATATTGCCGGGATTGGGGCGGCGGCTGTCGGACTAATTCTTATGGTTGGGAGAATTTTTGACTTCTTTGCTGACTTTACCATGGGGGCAGTTATTGACCGGACACATTCTAGATGGGGTAAAGTACGTCCCTGGTTCTTATGGTCAGCGATTCCGTTTTCACTTGGCTTGATGCTTCTTTTTACGATGCCTAATTTCAGCAGCGAAACTGCCAAAGTTGTTTACGCTTTTTTTACTTATAATTTTGCTACTGTAATTTGCTTCACGATGTATATGATTCCGCAGAATGCTTTTTTAGCTATGGCAACATCAATCCAATTTGAACGTTCCAAATTAGAAATATCTTCAGGGATTGTTATTATGGGATTTATGTTAGTAATCGGGTTCGTAATTAATCCGATGGTCGAGGCCTTTGGCGGTGGTAAAAACGGTTGGTTTGGTACCTTTGCTATTTTGAGCTTGGTTATTCTTATATTCCACCTGATTGCGTTTGCAGGGACCCAAGAACGGGTAAAAGCGCCAGCTAAGGAGAAAATTAATTTCACCAATTTCAAGGGCGAGCTTACCTGCCTGCTAAAAAACAAATATTGGCTTATGTTGGTGGCTAGAACATTTCTTGTATCGATGAATACCGGGATGGTTGCGTTAGTTTACTACACTAAATATGTCGTAATGGATATGGGCGTTTTAGGCTACATGTTTGCCTTAACAATGGCGCCTACAATTGTTGGATTAGTGCTATCTCCAATTGTTATTAAGAAGTATGGCAAACGGAATGTTTCGCTAGGTGGAGCGCTGCTCACCGTGGTTTCCTATCTGGCAATTGTTGCTATTCCCGGTAGTTCGGTTCTGTATCTTGGCCTTGCACTTTCATCATTTGCCCAAGCCGCGATGACTTCAACCCAAAACTCAATGATTGCCGATACGGTTGAATACGGGGAATGGAAGACGGGGGTCAGAACCGTTGGTTTTTCCTATAGTGTGTTTAACATGATTCAGAAATTTGGTCAAGCAGTTCAGGCTGCTTTCTTTGGATTGTTGTTGGCAATTGGCGGCTATATTAGTGTTGAAGGGGCAGTCCAGCCGGAATCGGCTATCGCTATGATAAAAGCTTCGTTTATATATATACCGCTGATTTCTGCCGCCTTGCAGGCTATAATCCTCTACTTTTACAAACTGGAAAAAGAGTATCCTCAGATTATCGCTGAGTTGAATGCGCGAAAAAACCAGGCGGAAGTTCAATGATTCCATAGATGCGCTTATAAATTGCTGTAATTACTAAAATAAAAATTAAGGAGAAACCATTATGTCTAAATTAGAAAGCTTGGATAATCAATTTTATGAAGAAGTGAATTTTGGTGAAAAAACTGAAATAGAATGGCGCGACTGTGATGTAGTGATAATTGGCGGCGGCGGATCTGGGACCGTGGCGGCGGTTAGAGCCGTCGAGTGCGGAGCCAGAAAGGTAATTGTCTTGGAAAAAACCGGTCGAGCCGGCGGTAATGCTTGGATGGCAGTCGGGATGTTTGCAACTAATGCAAAAATGCAGCGCGAGGCTGGACTTGAAGACCGTTCTGATGAAGTTTTTAAATCGTCAATGGATTTCATGGAATGGGCCGCCGATCCCAAAATTGTCCGCCGCTATATCAATAATTCCGGTACGCTTGTTGATTGGTTGGTTGCAAAGGGAATGACTTTCAAAATGGATAATAATCACCCGACGCCGATGATGTTAATGCCTAAGCGGCAGAGCCCGCATAATGGCAAAGATCCATCGCATGGACCTGGCTTTGTTGGCAGCAGTGTTGTTGAAACAATGGTTAAGGAATTTGATAAGTTGGGTATTGAACTGCTGTTAAAAACAAAAGCCAACAGACTACTTACTGATGATGCCGGTAATGTGACTGGTGTGGTGGCAACCAGCCTTGAAAAAGAAATTCATATTAAGGCTAAAGCAGTGGTAATTGCTTCTGGTGGCTTTGGTGCGAATAAAGAAATGCTTAAAGAGTTTTTTCCTGAATTTTTTAATATTGATGGCGACGTAGCCAGATTGTGTTTGGGTCATTCGACTGGTGACGGAATTACAATGGCACGAGCCATTGGTGCGCAAACCGGCGAGTATAACGGCATTCAATTAGGCGGTCCGTGCCATCATCCGTGGGCATTTAGTGTTCACAATTCCTTAATCCGGCCGGAGAGCATTTGGATTAATAAAAACGGCGAAAGATTCGTTGACGAGACTGTGAGCTTCAGAGGTTTCTATGCCATGGGCAAGCAACCTGGAACTATTGTCTATGGTATTTATGATGGTGTAACTCGTGACTATATTATTGAGAAATTTAAAGAAGATCCCCGGTCTAAACATGAAATTGAATATATGCTTAGCCTCAAAGAAGATCTTGAACAAGAAAATGATGGCCGGCGGGTATTTATTGCGGATACGCTTGAAGAATTGGCCGCGGCTATTGGCGTAAACGCAAAAACATTAACTGCAACGGTTGAACGCTACAATTCGTTTTGTGAAACCGGATACGATGCTGACTTTATAAAAAATAAGGAGTTTCTCCGGCCGATTGTTAAGGCTCCGTTCTATGCCGTTCTCGGCCAGCGCTTTTATGATACTACGCACGGTGGTCTGAAAATCAACGAAAGGCTAGAAGTAATCAATACCAACGGTAATGTTATTCGCGGGTTATATGCCGTCGGTGATCTTGCCAGCGGTTGGATTACCCAGAATTATGCACCTGGGGCGGCATCGTTAAGTTGGTGCTTTAATTCCGGCTATATGGTTGGAGAAGAAGCTGCAAAATATGCACAGATGAAAGCGTGAAAAATGGTAGAAGGCCATTCAAGGTATTGAGGTTGTTTCAGCCATTTACAATATAACTCTTAATTCTTCCATATTCCGCTATGGTAAGGGAGAGTAGCTCATTGTTGTGAAGCCTTCCGCTTAGTATGGCGGTTTGTAAAAACGTCGATAAAAGCGAGGCTGCAACGATGAGCTTTCTTATTGTTGAATCTAGTAAAAACTTACTTAGATTTCGCCAAACAAAAAGTCTAAGGGGAGATAAAAATGAAAAAAAATGTGGCGACAATTTTAGTGCTGATACTTGTATGGGGATTTACCGGGATAGTCGTGGCGGCGGCAGGAACTCCGGGCGACGTGCCTCTCAATCATTGGGCGTATGACGCTGTCAAAAAATTAGCTGATGACGGCATCGTCGATGGTTATGGCAGCGGACGGTTTTGTGGTGATGAACCACTAACTCGGTTTGAATTTGCAGTGTTTGTTGCCAGGGCAATGGCCAAAAAGGATAAAGCTAGTGCCGAAGACAAAATATTACTCGAGAAACTAGCTGTTGAGTACCAAGCTGAATTAAAGGGGTTGGGTATTCGCGTCAGTGCTTTGGAAAATAGAACCGATGCCATTCAAATTTCCGGTACGGCTCGAGTACGGTTTGATCAACAGTCATGCGGAACGCTTTATGATGATAGACACATCAATATTGATATTAACTATGCTTATAAATTTGCCAGCGGTTGGACTTTGAAATTTGAAAATGAATGGCAAAGATCATTTGCAGATCCTAGCCTTGGTAATACTGCCGGGTGGAATGCGCTGGATCCCGAGACTAATTCGGGGGTAGATTCGCAAATGGAACAGATGTATATTACCGGGCCGTTAGCGGGTACAACGGCGGATTTTGGTCAATTCAAATATAAACCGGTGTATGGTTTGACGATGAATACCAGTGTCGTTGGGGGACAGTTTACTTTCGGGGATACAGTAAAAACCACGCTGAGTGCGGCCAATACTTACGATAAAAACGGCTTTAGCGGAATAGAAGTTTCCTGGTCGGCTAATAAAACGGCAAGTATAAAAGTAGGCTATCAGACCATCGATATTGATGGTATCCAAACCAACTACCGCAGTATGGGCATTGACACCAAAGCTGGCGATTTCCTTATTATTGCGGCGCTGGCAAAATCAAATAATAGTACCGATAATAAGGCCTACTGCTCAGAACTGCAATATAAAGCTGCCGATCCTAAAATAGTAGGTTCCGGCGATATTTTTGTGGACTATAAAAAAATTCCGGCCAATGCAGTTTACTATACCACCAAGGATCTCGAAGATCGTATCCTGGACATAAATTTCAAAGGGGTTCGCTTTGGCTTTGACTATATTCCCAGGAAAAATACCAAATTTACTTTGTGGTGTATGGACGGAAAGGATATAACAAGCAGAAACGATATCAAGATATACCGGGGTCAGATGGAATTTTATTTTTAGCCTAAATTGCTGCACAACTAAAACTTGGGAGGAAAGCTCATGAAGATGTGGGTAGTAATTAGCTTGGTGCTGGCTTTTATGCTGGCGTTTGGCGGGACAGGATTTGCCGCTATAAATGCATTTGATGATGTTCCGGCAAACCACTGGGCGTATGAAGCCATTGAAAAGCTCGAAAGTGACGGCATTCTCCAAAGTTCTGGCGAACATAGTTATCAAGGGAACAAAGTGATTACACGTTATGAAATGGCAGTTATGGTTGCTAATGCAATGCCAAGAATCGAACGCGGTACAGCTGAGGATAAATTATTTATTCATAAGCTGGAGATTGAATTTGCCGCCGAACTGAATAATCTTGGTGTACATGTGCTGGCATTAGAAAAAAAAGTTGACAAAGTTATGATTGTTCCCTCGATTTTTTATCGCTATGACTATTTAAAAACTAAAAATGCTACTGTCAATGGTCATTTGCAGCAATATGGGGGAACCACCGGGACTAACAGGGATCAAACCATCGATATTCCGTTTGACACCTTTTATAAGATCAATGATAATTGGATGTTTTGGCATCAAATAGAATGGCAACGGGATTTTTGGCGATCAGACGCGTTATTTAGTTCAGCCCATGATCAAGTAAAAATATTGAATGTATCCGGGAAAGTTGGGGCGACTACTGTTACAGTCGGCAGATATTTGCTAGACTCTGCTGAATGCTTAGTGTTTAGCGACATTGCAACAGGGGCGCAAATTGCTTTTGGCGGCAAGAATAAAATATCTTTAAACTTCGGTACGGTTGATCAATATGTTGGTTCGCATCATTCTACAGATTTGTTGGAGGTAAATAGTCCGCGCTATATGAGCATTGTTACTTCTTACCAGGCTAACAAAACCACAGCAGTGAAAGTAGACTGTCACCGTGTATATACTGGCGATGACAGCATAACCGGTCGTAATTATTTTGAAGGCGGTGTTGAGAAAAAACTATCGGACAAGCTGATGTTGACTTTGGGTTATGTTAAATCCACCTTTCCAACCGATAATTTGGCCTATATGGTTCAGATTAGTCCCCCTGGACGTGGCCCGGATATGATGAAAGTAGGTGATTCTTACTGGTGGCTGGCTAGAGGGCGGACCGATATCAATGCCAACCTTGTGCCTAAATGGGGATTATATGACAATAGCCACGGTGTAACAGGCATTGAGATAGGATACAATTTTGTGGTGATGGCCAAGACAATACTTACTTTCCGCTATGATGATATGAAAGCAACTACCGCCGGCGACAACTGGAAGCAAAAGTGGTATAGGGCCCAGATTCAGTACTTTATGTAGAAAAATTAGAGAATTAGAGTATAAAGTATGGCTTTGAATTTTGCTGGGAAAAGGAGAAATAACTATGAAAAAAAACTTAGTTGCGATTCTGGCGCTAATCATAGTTGTGGGATGCACTGGCTTTGCTGCTGCGGCGACAGATGTACCTGCTAACCATTGGGCGTATAGTGCAGTTAAAAAACTTGCCGCTGACGGTATTCTCGATAGTGATGCCCAGGCTCGGTTTAATGGTGATGAAACTCTTACGCGCTATGAATTTGCGGTGGCCGTTGCTAAAGCAATCACTAAAGAAGATAAAGCTACCGCCGAACAAAAAGCGTTGATTAATAGGTTGGCTACCGAATACCAAGCAGAACTTGAAACACTGGGGGTAAGAATAAATTCTCTAGAAGAAAAAACCAGTACAGTTCAACTTTCTGGTGTTAACCGGATTCGTGATGATCAACAGTCTAATGGTTCTAAATATGATGATATTCACTTTAACATTAATTTTACAATTACATATAAAATCGACGACGCTTGGATAGTTAAGACGGAAGGCGAATGGCAACGACAGCTCGATAGGCCAGGTGACGGCGATTCAGCTGGCATGAATGCATTAACAGATAAATCAAGCTGGGGAGTAAATTCAGCAGTTAATTCGCAAATGGAACAGCTATATGTAGCGGGACCGGTTATGGGGGTTAA
Organism: Bacillota bacterium; assembly: GCA_017889635.1. GTDB lineage: Bacteria > Bacillota > Negativicutes > Sporomusales > CTSoil-080 > CTSoil-080. The sequence continues at coordinate 39,936 of JAGGAC010000008.1, forward strand.
TGTTAAGATCGGTAAATATAGCTATAAACCGGTATATGGTTTAGCGTTTGACACTAAGATTACCGGCGGAGAAGCTGCGGTTGGTCACATGGTGAAAACAACGCTTAGTACTGGCAGGACTGATGATAATAATAAATTTAATGGGCTGGATTTTAATTGGGCAGCAGGCAAAAATGCCAATGTAAAAGCTGGCTACCAAACAACTGAAATTGACGGTGTTAAAAGTAGATATAGCAGCGTTGGGGTTGATGCCCCGGTAGTTAACGATTTACATTTTACTGCGGCAGAGACCAAATCCAACAAGAATACTGATAATAAAGCGTATTTTGCTCAATTACAATACAAAGTGGCTAACTCCGAGATTGTAGGATCAAACGATATATTTGCATCCTATCGAAAAGTAAAGACTAATGCAGTTTTTTATACTGACCAAGATCTCGAAGACCGCATTCTAGACATAGATTTTAAGGGAATACGGGTTGGCTTTGATTATGTTCCAATGAAAAATACCAAGCTTACTGTCTGGTTGATGAATGGTAAAGATGCAACTACTGGTTTGACGGATATTAGAGTATATCGTGGGCAGATGGAGTTTTATTTCTGAGGCAATCGAAAGATAAAAAGGCTTTGGCAAAACGATTGTTGGGCCGAAGTCTTTTTAGTTATGACAATCAAAAACAGATTGAGTAAATAAAATTTTATTGGACTTAAAAATGTTTTTAGAAATCTACATGAAGTTTATAAAAAATAATAAAAGAATACAAAGGGAATTTTTATATATTGTCGAAATTTATCTATTAATAAGTTAAAAAGAAATAGCGTGAAGTTTGCAAAGACTATATAAGGCGATGGTGAGTTTCCGCCATGACCAAATTAATTGATATTTAATGGTGGTAGTGAGAGGGTTATTTCTATGCGTAAAGAGGCTTTGGCAAAACGGACGTTTGGCCAAAGCCTTAATTCTGCAGGGATGAGAATGTGCAGTAAAGAGTGGAAACTAAAACAATCGTTTTTAATGGAACAATTCTGTCGGCATTGGCTGAAGTAATATAATGTAAGGAGGACGTTCAATGCGGCAGTATGATAATACTGAACCAAGCTCAAAGTGTAAAGATAGATATCGTAATATTCTAAAATCAAATTATGACGCCATTTGTATAGAAACAGTACATGCATCACTGAATGGTATTGTTCGAAGTCTAATGCAACGCCAGAGTATTGATGATGTTCTTAAACAGATTGTTTCCAGTGCTACTCAATTATTGGATATTTCTCACGGCTGGATTGAGCTTTATGATGAAAATAGAAAGGTTGCTGTCACCAAAGTCGCAATGGGAATTGTGGCCCAAGATGTTGGCAAGGAACGAAATGGTAATGTAGGTTTAGGCGAGATAGTTCGTCGGACTGGTGAAGCTATAATTATTGATGACTATAGCAGTTGGGAACAGCGTTTTACTGAGCCACATTGCGATCAAATGCATTGTATGGTACAAGTACCGCTTAAGGCAGAAGATAAAGTAATTGGATCGTTTGGTTTGGTATCGCTCGATGCCGAACGCAAAATCAGTCAGGATGAGGTTAGTCTGCTCACTCAATTTGGAGCTCTTGCCTCAATTGCTTTATATAATGCACAATTATTTGCGGCTTACGAGGAAGAATTGTTGTTACGCAAACGATCGGAAGAAGCATTGGCGAAAAGTGAAGAACGTTATAGGTTGGCTTTGGAAGCGGCAAGCGATGGATTTTGGGATTACGATTTTAATAAGGATGAAGTTTTTTACTCTGAAAGGCTGGCCGAGCTTACCGGAATTGCTCCGGGACAAAAGTTGACTTTGGATGAGTTTACAAGACAAGTTATTCCTAGTAAAGAGTTGCCAAAAATGTATGCTGCTGCTCAGGCTCATTTGGAAGGGCGGACTCCCTTTTTCTTTTTTGTATTTCGGTGGGATAAGCCAACTGGAGTGTGCTGGCTCTATATACGGGGAAGACGACAATGTGACACGAATGGGCAACCTGTAAGGGTTGTTGGTTCAGTAACTGACATTACGGTATCCAAAGAGATGGAAATTCAGTTGCGGGATAAAAATGTACAGCTTAATACTTTGAATCATGAAGTAACTGCTTTATACCAGCAAGTTGCCGCTTCGGAAGAGGAAATGCGGGCGCAGTATGAAGAGTTATTAACAACGAAAGAGGCGCTGGCAAAAAGCGAGGATCGCTATAGATTAGCTATTGAAGGAGCTAATGACGGAATATGGGATCATGATTTTATAAATGACCGGCTTTATCTGTCAGAGCGGAGCAGGGAAATCATGAAGTTAGAACCTCGGGAATATTGGACAATGCAGGAGTTTATGGATGCAGTTGTTGTTCCTGAGGATATGGATAAGTTTAATGAAGTCCGAGGGACGTATGCGTTTGGGGAAACGCCATATTTTACCTGTGTGCACCGTGTTAAGACGGTACCTGGAGTTTTGGTGCTGGTTAAGTCAAAGCTTGTTTGCGACGAAGCGGGAAAGCCTGTCCGCATGGCCGGATCGCATACCGATATTACGGCGGAATATGCCAAAAATGATGAACTTAAACGCAAAAATGAAGAATTGGTTTCTTTGTTTAGTGAGCTGTCGGCTACGGAGGAAGAACTCAGGGCTCAGTTTGAAGAATTGGAAACGGCCCGTGACGCTTTTATGAGAAGTGAAGAAAGGTATAAATTAGCGGTAGAAGGATCTAGAGACGGCATTTGGGACTGGGATGCGCTGAAAGATGAATTATATCTGTCAGATCGGTCAGCTGAAATTTTTGGTTTTTATCCGAACAGGGTTATGACGATAGCGGAATACCGTAATCGGTTTATCTATCCGGAGGATAGGGCGATGATCATGCAGATGGCCGAAGAGATGGTGAAGACTTGCAATACTGAGTTTACTTGTGAACATCGGGTGATAACTCCGCGGGGCATTAAATGGGTTCTTGTTCGGAGTAAAAGTTTATATAATGCTTGCGGGCGTATTATTCGTGTTGCTGGTTCTCATACCGATATAACTGATCGAAAAAAGAATGAAGAAACGATTAGCTATTTAGCTTATCATGATTTTCTGACTGGACTTTTCAACCGAGCTGCGTTTGATGATAAATTGCAGAAGACGATTGAGCATTGTTTAGTATCAAGCTGCACCGGCATGCTGATTTCAATTGACCTTGATAATTTCAAAGTTATTAATGATACTTATGGCCATGGCTTTGGTGATAAGGTTTTATGTTATGTCGGGCAAAAGCTTTCTAAGGTTGCTAATAATGGTGCATTTGCTGTGCGTACAGGCGGCGACGAATTTGTTCTTCTTTTCGAGCAAGTATCTGACCGAGGTGAGGCTGAAGGCTATGTTAATCAAGTAATACAACTATTTGCCAAACCAATTGTTTTGTCCGGAAAATTAATCTATCTTACTGCTAGTAGCGGTGTATTTATGTTTCCAGACGAGGTTAGCACCGCCGATGAGGTATTAAAATGTGCCGACTTAGCGCTGTTTCGGGCAAAGGCTCAGGGGAAAAATCAGTGTGCTTTTTTTGATAGAGCTATTGATACTGTGACCAAAAGAAGAATGCGGATGGAGCAGAGTTTGCGGTCAGCGTTTGACCAAAATGAATTCCGGCTTTTATACCAACCGCAGATTGATGCAAAAACCGGAGAAATCTATGGTTTTGAAGCCTTGATTCGATGGAATAGTCGAGAGTATGGATTTGTTTTGCCAATGGAATTTATTGGGTTGGCAGAAGAAACCGGGTTAATTGTACCTATAGGACGTTGGGTGTTAAGGGAGGCGTGTCAATTCCTTTCGTTGCTCCGGAAGGAAGGTTATTGTGATTTAAGTATTTCTGTCAATGTGTCAGCACTTGAACTATTGCAGAACGATTATGTTCAAGTAGTAAAGAGGATTATTGAGGAAGAAGGAGTTCCGGCATCCTTTCTAGGTCTTGAGATAACAGAAAGTATGCTGATGGAATCATATGAATCCAACCGCGATAAGCTAGAAAAGATCCGGCAACTTGGTGTTGCAATTTATCTTGATGATTTTGGAACAGGATATTCTTCATTGAAGCACTTGAAAAACCTGCCAATCGATTATATTAAGATTGACAAATCTTTTGTTGCCGACCTAGCTGATGGCGATTCAGATAAAGAACTTATCGAGCCTATTTTAGAATTGGCGCGCCGGAGTGGAATTAAGACGGTTGTCGAAGGGGTCGAAACTGAGTATCAGTTAAAAAAGCTTACTAGTTATGGGTGTGATTTAGTTCAAGGATATTATTTCAATCCTCCGGTTTCTGAAGATAAGGCTAAGAGCATTTTGAAAGAAGACTCCCGCTTGTAAACGTGGGAGTCTTCTTAATTTCTTCATGTATTTGCCAATATAAAGGGAAATATTGCTTTTTGTCGAAAAAGTGTGTGATTCAAATTATATTTAATGTGACTTGAATTATTATGTGTTAAGGGGAACTTTTTTAAGCAAAAAAATGAATGGCGGAAGGATAAAAGTTTATTATGAAAGGGTGTAATGATTGGGGAAGATATGTTCAATATGTCAGAGGAAAATTGAAGAAGATGATGTATTTTATTGCCCTGGGTGTGGAACTAAGCTTCATTTGCAAGAAGAATATAATTGTTTAAATTGCGGACAAGAAAATGAGAGAGATGCATTGTTTTGCAAAAAGTGTGGCTCAAGTTTGACAGAACAGACAAGTGTAGCTGCTACAATAGCTTTACAGTCTAAACCTCAGGCTGTTCAGCAAGCTAAGACTCAGGTTTTAAATTATGCCAAAAGAATTAAAGCATGGGCTTACTCATATCGCTATGCGAATATTGTTATTGGTGTTGTTATCAATATTAGGCTCTTACATATATTTTAATTATGTGAATGAAAGCCGTTATTTGGCAAGGTTTAATGAAGCATCACGTAAAATTTCAAGTGCTAATGATGTGTTGACTTCGAACATTACTCCGGATATTGTAAAGTCTACGCAAATTGATTCAATAAGTCAGCAAATACAAGAGCAAAAAGTAGAAATTGATACGCTGGAAAAGGATTTTGCAGAGAAAAAGAGTCCGGAAAAATATCGGGATCAGCATAAAATTATGATTAATTTATTGGGCCTTGAAAGTTCTATTTTGAAAGACGCTTCACTGATTTTAACTAACCCATTAACTGCAGAAACTGATAGTTTATTAGTGTCTATTAAGGGGAATATTGATGGTGCCGAGGGAATGGCTAATCAAATTCAAATATCAAGTGATAATGTAAGGTTATCCACTAATATGGTTGCGCTCCCGCATCAACTAACAGTTTATGTTGAAGAAAAACGTAGAGTTAATAAAGAAAGAATGGATCGCTTAGCAGCTATGAATAAGTTCTTTACTAGTATGGATGCTATAATTCAAAAGTATAACAATGCAAAAACCGATTTTGTAGGTACTCTTGAAAATCTAAGAAAGGGCGGAGATAATTGGGATGATTACTTTAGCGCCCTTGGAGATGCAAAAAAAATCCGAGTTTCATTAAGAAATCAGGTGAGTAGCATAAAAGCGCCTAGAGAAGCTGAAGCCTTGAAACGTCAGTTTAATGAGGTATTGACACAATCTATTAATTATTGTGATATGATGAATGATGCGGCAAATATGGAACACAGTACAATTTTTTATGTTGCACAGCCAAAATACAAAGAGGCGGCAAATGCTAATGATGACGTCCAAAAAGCTTATAGCGCTTTTATAACAAATTATGAAGCAGAAAAGAGTCGTTTGACCAATATAGATAATTATAAATGAGCAAAGTATCTAACAAATATATTTGGTATTACAAGTGAGCATTGTGTTTGGAGGAGGGATACTTAGAGCGAATTTAGTTCGAGTCTTACAGGCTGTTAACTGATATTGTTTAATGCTCCTCTATAGTCAAGACACCGATGGGAGAATTAGCTCCCTTCGGTGTCTTTTTACAAGAGTATGGTACGCGCTTATTTTCTTAGAGTAATTTACCAGCGATTTTTCTTGGCTAAAGGTGTGGCTAAAGGACGGAAAATATTGCATGGGTAGCCGGGAAGACAATTTGAATGGTTTTTTGATGTTATATAGGTAAAATACACAAATTGGAAAAACGGTTTATTGAATATAAAACTAAATGTTGTTATAATAGCAGTGGAATACATGCAGAGAAAAGAGGTGAAACGGTGCTTAAACTAAAGGAAAATCAAGTTAAAATTGTGTCAATAGTTATAGCAGTTTTCTTCTTAATAGGTGGAGTTGGTATTGTAGTTTCACAAGGTGGTAAGGTAGCTGCAGCTCCGTCTGTTAATATTGGAATTGTTGATTTTCAATTGCTGATGTCTCAGCAACCAGAGGCAGATGCGGCAGAAAAGGCGATGCAAGCGGCAATTAATCAAGCTAACAAGGATTTTGAGGCCAAATCGGCTTCCCTGAACGACCAGGAAAAACAAAATTATCATAATCAGTTGCAACAACAATTGAGCAAAAAACAGCAGGAACTATTTACACCTATCCGTGATAAAGTGGTGGCGGCAATAAAGGAAGTTGCTGATTCTAAAGGTTTAGCAGTAGTTCTAGATAAAGGCGAAGTATCTTATGGCGGTCAAGATATTACGGTTGAAGTAGGAAAAAAGATTACTGGCAAGTAATTTAACAGCTTATGGAATTGGTTTTAGTCTACTATAAAAAGAAAAATAAAAACACCAATAAAGCCTAATCTAAATGGCTTATTGGTGTTTTTATTTTTGGAATATAAGTGAGCCTTGTGTTTGAGGTAGGTTACGTGGTCTTCCACCTGAGCGCCGTTGAAAGATTTGTTATTGGAGCTGGACAAATCTAAAAATAATAAAAACGCGCCGCCGGCACCCCTGACCATAACTAAAACAGGGGTGGATTCTACAAAATGGCATCTCGCTTTTCAATTAAGCAAAAATGTTGTATTTATATAAAAATAAGGGAGGAAACGGTCGATAATTGTCGAAAAATATAAAGAATATACACTTGGCAGGAGTGAAATCGTAGTATGAAGTGTTTGAAGTGCGAAAAAGATAATGATGATACATCTGAATATTGTGTGGCTTGTGAGGCACCATTATTAGCTCAACCAACAACTATTGATACATCACCGCCAATTTCTGAATCTGATTCAAGCCTAGCAGATACAAGTATGGCAGGTTCTGATTTTTCTGAGAAAAAAACATTTTGGCGGAAAATTGTAGGATTCCGTTCGAAAACTAGATGGATGGTATTGGCGAGCTTAGTCTGTGGATTAATTATTATAGCCGTCATTGTATTAAAAAGTAACTTATACCAATCTGCTGGTCAAAACACAGTAGCAGTTGCTAAAATGTATCAGGAAGCCGATGGATTTTTAAAAGGGAAAAATTATGGTAAAGCGCAGCAAGTTCTTAATGATTTAATACAAAGGTATCCTGACTCTTCAGAGGCGGCTCAAGCAAAAGCTATTTTAACCCAAATTGATACTGTTGTTAGGCAGGAAGAAGAAGCTAAAGCCCAGGAGGCCGCAATTAAGAAAGCTAAACAGAGTGCTGCTCTTAGTATGATGAGGTCCAGGTATGATGAGGCTAAGAATGTTACGTGGTACCATGCTTCTTCAACAACACAATATAGAAATGATACTGACTTTTATATTTATATCGGCAAATATAATACGGGTAATATTGAGTTGAAATTTCGAATTCAGTTTTGCAATGACAACTGGATTAACATAAAAAGGTATGTAATTAAAGCCGATGAGCAAACGTTTGCAATTATTCCTAACAGTAGTGATATAAAGCGTGAGGCATTAGGTGGGATATATGTTGAATCTATGGATGTTTTATTGGATGCGGATAAGTGCAAAGTTGTAAAAGCTGTTGCGGCTTCAAATAAAACTATTTTGAGGGTCGAGGGCGATAAATATTATAAAGATCGCGTTATTAGTGCGGAGGAAAAAAATGCTATTCAAAATATATTGCTAGCATATGAGGCCTTGGGTGGAACTAACTGAGATAAGATGAAATTTTGGAATATAAATTATGTTAGAGTATTTCTTATAATTTTAGTGGCACTTTATATTTCGGTGCCTAGTATTGCTTTTGCTACCGATTCCGGCAAAGTAATTCCTGTTTTATTGTATCATCGCGTTAGTCATAAGGCTGATGCTTTAACAATAACTTCTGAAAGATTTCGCAATGATCTAACTAAACTAAAGAAAAATGGCTATGAAACGATTTCTTTGCGCGCCTTTGTGGCATATTTAATCGGAAAAGAAACTGCGCTTCCTGCGAAACCGCTATTGATTACTTTTGATGATTCATATCAAGATAATTATGATAACGCATTTCCAATATTAAAAGAGAATAATAGTGTAGCTGCCTTTTTTGTGATTACTGGAATGATTGATAGAAATAAAGACCGATTGACGTCTAATGAAATTAAAGAGATGTCTGCAGCAGGAATGAGTTTTGGTTCCCATACTGTGTCACATCTACCTTTAAGTCAAAAGCCAGATGAAAGAATGCAAAATGAATTATTGTTTTCTAAGCAATTTTTAGAAGAGATGCTTGGTGGGGCGATAAGCAGTATTGCATATCCTGAAGGATGTTTTACTGAAAATGCTATTCAAATGGCGATTGAACAGGGCTATAATATTGGGTTTACGGTTGAGCCCGGGGTATATTCTAGTAAAATTACTTTGTTTAAGATTTCGCGTATTCCTGTATTTTATTATACGGGAGATATTATAGAGATTATTAATAAAATATCAAAGTAAAATCTGTATAAAAATAAAAAAGCACTAAACTACACTCGTCCGACGAGTGGTAGTTTAGTGCTTTTTACCACAGAATGAAATAAAATATAAAGAGTGCGTCAAGTATTTTTTATGTTTAAAAGTTCCCAACTACCAGGAATGTACTAGTTTTCTAGGACGTCCTGAAAGGTAGAAGCGGGGGGGCTTATTTTTTGCAACAAAAAATAAAAGCAGGGGGGAGATTCATTGGAACAAAATGAACGTTTACTTCGTGAAAGTATCTTTTTAGTATGTTTTTCATTTGCAAGGTATACTGATAGCCGATATAAATTCCACCAGGTTTAAGCGATTCATTTATTACGTCCATAATGCTATTGCGCAACGCTTCAGGAAAAATGGAAAATGGCAATCCTGATATAATGCAATCAACTTGCGGCATTTCGTAGTGCTTTAATAACCAGTCAAGTTTTTCTGCTTTGGATCCATAAAAAAATGTTGGATAATTAGCCTGTAAAGTTTTTCTCATTTGATAGTCTTTTTCAACAATCAATACCTGGCAGGAGTTTTTTTTGTTTTTAGCTATTACTTCGGTAAATACTCCATTTCCCGCGCCTAATTCAATTAGTGTATCCACATTATCCCAAGGTATATTAGATAGTGCCTTTTTTATCAAAAATGACGAACTGGGAGTGACACTGCCAATTTGTTGGGGATGAAGGATAAATTTATAAAGAAAAGAAGCTCTGGATGTTAGCAAATTGATTATCTCCTTGTAGTTAATTTTTAAATAAATTACTATTTAACTTAACTGATTTATGACAAAGAAAAAACCAATATAGGGTGGCGTTGCGGAGAAAAATTCTAAGATTTGCTTGGAGATTCTAATAAATCATTTACGCTCGATGACGGTTTGTGAAATTCTACCACCGTATGAAACGAAGCCGTGATTACTTATCTCCTATAAAGATGCTCCTTCCTTACAAGAATATTAAATTAATATTTACCAAATTAAACGCTTTTCCAATTTATCCTTTATTAATTGCCAAAACATTTGAACAATAAACAAATTAATTCTATTTAATAAATTTGTATAAGATATCCTTTTCGCGTTAAAAAAGGGAAATCCTTCAAATAAGGTATAAAGGTAATGTGGAATGAATTAACAATTGAAAAGTTTGCTGCAAATATTTATTAGCAGAGGTGTACAGTCTTGGGGGATGTCCTGATGGAGCAGCTTAATTTTTTTGGTACGAAAAGTTAATGGGTTTGTTTTTCTAATAGATGATTTATCAAGTTATGCGGTTTTGACGGAAGAGATTAGCTGGCGTATAATGGTAATATTATTATGCTGGCGTGGAAAAGGAGGGAAAAATAAAGATGGTTAATGGTGCTTGGCTGGCTGGAAAAAGAATAATGTTTGTTTTCCTGGTGGTTGTGCTGTTTTCTGTGAATATTGGGTATTGTGAAGGTTATTATGCTTCTACTCAAAAACGGGATTGGATAGTTCCAAATTTCGGAGTATTCGAGGTTCCTGATAAATTTTATGCTAAGGACTTAAGTGATTTTGGCAAATTGCTGACGGATCAAAGAAAAATTATTACCGAAGGGACCGATTGTATAAAAGCTCAGATGCCTCTTGCCGGCGATCCGGATATTAGTATTTATCAAATCACAATTAATGATCGGCAAGTATACCATCAGGCATGGGTAGCTATTGTGAAAGACAAAAGGCCTTCGGCAAGTGTCGATACCTTTAGATCAATTCTTGATAATATTGTAAACAGGACTAGCTTAATCGAGGGGCATAATGCTTTGATTCGCGATATTGATAAATTACGTTATAATGATGAAAATACGGGAATTGGAATAAAAGTTTTGGAATTGCTGCCTGTGGAGTTTCCTATTGTGAATGGAACTAAAGCTGTAGGCGGAAGTGCGAGAGTATTGGTTAATATTAAGGGGTTGGTTTTCCCGCTCTATGTGAAGGGATACTTGTTTATCGCTGGGGAGTGTTTTGCTGGAGTGGGTTTAATGACTACTGATAGTGATCGGGAGTTTTGGAATCAGGTTATGAGTGAGATGATTGGGAGTTTAAAGCTTAAATCAGTCAAGGTTGAGAACTGAATGCTAGCAGGTTTAATAAAACCTCGTTCTATAGGTAGAGTACCTGTAGAACGAGGTTTTTTATTAATAAGGCAATTTTTGGCATAAGCTGGTTTCTTGTGTTTTGTATAGAACTGTGGCGGGATATAAATAATAAAAGAAAAATGGGTTAATCATAACCGGCAAGGGGGGTCTTTGATGGAATTGAGTATAGACTCGTTTAGAGATGGGTTTGTTACTAAAGTGGCAGAAATGCATGGTAAACCGTTATCTGAAGCTACGGATGGAGAAATGTATCAGGCGTTAGCAAGCATGATTCGTGATCATATCGGTCAGCAGTGGAGTGGTGCAAAACGTCGGCAAAAGGAGCAAAAGCAAGTTTATTACTTGTCAATTGAATTTTTGTTGGGGCGGCTGCTTGATATGAATCTTATCAATTTGGGGCTGCGTGATACTGCTAAAGCAGCACTGGCAGAGGTAGGGGTCAGTCTTGAAAGATTGGAGGATGTGGAAGAGGATCCTGGCTTGGGAAACGGTGGTCTTGGGCGACTGGCAGCTTGTTATCTCGATTCTATGGCGGCCGAAGGTTTAGCTGGTAATGGGGCTGTTATCCGTTACCGTTACGGTTTTTTCGAGCAGGCTGTTGTAAATGGGTATCAAACCGAGATTCCAGATGATTGGCTGGCAAATGGATTTGTCTGGGAATTTCGCCGCAGAGATGAGGCGGTGCGGGTACGCTTTGGCGGTGATGTTCGAACTGAAAGCAATGGAAAATTGCGTTATTATCATGAGAATTATGAGTCGGTGCTGGCTGTTCCATATGATGTTCCGATTGTCGGGTATCAGAATGGGACAATTAATACCCTTAGACTTTGGAGCGCAGAGCCTGCGCCACGGGAATATATCTGTGCCGCTGACGGGCAAAATGACTGTCTCAAGGTTATTAATGATAAACAATCGGCTGAAACTATCTCTGATGTGCTCTATCCAGATGATTCTTTTTACGAGGGCCGGGTTCTTAGACTTAAACAACAATATTTTCTCGTGTCCTCAAGTCTGCAGAGCATTATTGGAGGCATAAAGCAGGAACGAAAATCATTGAGGCGGTTAGCTGATTATGTGTCTATTCATATCAATGATACTCACCCGGCACTAGCTGTTCCAGAATTGATGCGAATTCTGATGGATGAAGAAGATATGGGATGGGACGAAGCTTGGAATATTACCGTTAATACCTTGTCTTATACAAATCACACTGTTTTACCGGAAGCATTGGAAAAGTGGTCGGTGGATTTAATGCAGCGTATTTTACCGCGAATATATATCATTATTAATGAGATAAATGAGCGTTTCTGCCGGGAACTGTGGCAACGCTGGCCAGGTCGGTGGGAACTTATCAGATCTATGGCTGTTATTGCTGATGATAACATTCATATGGCTCATTTGGCTATTGTTGGTTGCCACAGTGTCAATGGGGTGGCTAAAATTCACACAGATATTTTAAAGACCAGGGTTATGGATAAGTTTTATGATTTTTACCCGCATAAGTTTAACAATAAGACTAATGGAGTAACTCATAGACGTTGGTTGATGAAGGCCAATCTTGAGTTAGCCGGTCTTATCAATGAAACGATAGGGCGCGATTGGATTCATTATCCCTGTGATCTGCTGAGGCTTTTAAAGTATGAAGATGATGCGGCGTTCAGACGGCAACTGAAAACTATTAAGAGGCAACACAAGGAACTTTTAAGCAGTTATATTAGGGAAGAGTGTGGGATCAAGGTGGATCCAGACTCAATTTTTGATTCGCATATAAAACGTATTCATGGCTATAAGCGTCAGACACTGAATGTATTTCATATTATGCATTTATATAATTGTCTCAGGGAAAACCCTAATATGGATCTGTTCCCGCGTACCTTTATTTTTGCGGGTAAGGCTGCGCCTGGCTATGTGCAAGCAAAGCGAACCATTAAACTTATCAATTCGCTGGCTGAGGTTGTAAATAATGATCGGTCTATTCGTGGCAAGATTAAAGTGGTTTTCCTGGAAAATTACAATGTTTCTCTAGCCGAGTTGATTATTCCGGCGTCTGATGTCAGCGAGCAAATTCCTACTGCGAGCCGTGAAGCCTGTGGTACCGGGAACATGAAGTTTATGATGAATGGTGCGGTAACTGTGGGAACTTTGGATGGCGCCAATATTGAGATGTTAAATGCTTTGGGGGAAGAAAATATAATTACTTTTGGACTAACGGCGGAAGAAGTTCTAAACTTTTACCGGCATGGTGGTTACAATGCCTGGGATGTATATAATAGTGACAAGCGTGTACGCCGGGTGCTTGATCAATTGATTAATGGTTTTTTCCATGCGGGGGGTGACGAATTCAGACCACTATTTGATGCTTTCTTATATCATAATGATGAATACTTTGTACTAAAAGACTTTGACGCTTATGTTGATGCGCAGCGCCGAACGGAAGAATGCTACCGGGATGAAGATAAATGGATTGGTATGAGTTTAAGAAATATTGCTCATTCTGGCAAATTTGCCAGTGATCGAACCTTTACGGAGTATGCCATGAATATTTGGAAACTGCAGCCGGAAGAAGTCAAATGTTATTGTGTTACGGATGATGCTTTTTCAGGCATGACCGACGGCTGTCGCACGCCGATGTGGCATACTGATGTTCGAAATTGGCCGAGCAACAATGTGTCTTTAACACCAGAAAATGATTATCGTTTGAATTAGCGTTTTATTTTACAGGGGGGTAAATAATGCAACATAGTAAAAGAGCAAGCTCAAAATACCGTACTAAAGGTATTGCGGTTAGCCCAGCCGTACCAGCTAAAGGAGAAACAGCAAAAGTGCTGTATAATGGGTTGTTGGCTGAAAGCGGTGCAGATAAATTGTATGTTCATGTAGGTTTTGGCAATGAATGGGTTGATGCAATCGAATATAAAATGGTAAGGACACAAGAGGGATTTGAAACTGAAATTCCGGTTACAACATCAGCTCCGATGAATATGTGTTTCAAAGACCGCGCTGGTAATTGGGACAACAACTCGGGGCAGAATTATACTTTTGATATTCTCTGATAAGTAAAGATTTTTTGTATAAAAGAAAGACACAAGCTTGCATCAGCATCTGATGTTACAAGCTTGTGTCTTTTAGCTTCGTTGTAGCTTCTGGAAAAATTAATGGGTTTTAGGTGCTCTTTTTATTTTGCTTGTTGTGCGCTTAACTAATCCGGACATTCCTCCGGTATGTTGATTGTCTTTGTCGTGTTGTTCTCCAGTATTCTTCATAAAATTCACCTCGATTTTTGTTTAGAATTAATTCGCATCAATAGTTTTCCCTGTTTCGGGAAAACTATTGATGCGCCAAAAGGCAATAAAAGGTGCTAATGATTAAAAAGTTATACATCAGTAATATGTGTGTAGGGAATACTTGTATATAAGGAAGGTGATACAATGCGAATGAGTACAATCCCTATTGACAGGACATTTCTCGATATTCGTACGCCAGAAGTAAACAGCAATTTCGAATTCACTGTCGATTGCGGGGCGGTATATTTTGGAGTGGTTTATGACGGTGAGGGAATGCTAAGAAATGTAGATCAGTATTTCTATACTGAAGATTTTTCTCGTGATGATATGGAAGATGCCCTGGATACTAATGATTTGATGTTTGTCGATACCAATGATTTTCCGTGTAAGGCCTATCTTTTAACTAAAGAAGCGGTTGAAGGTGACTGGGTACGATTTCATGCTGTAGTACCAAATCAGATCGATCCAGATTATTATTATCAAAAGTATATAGGTGATTAAGCCGACCCGGATATAAGTGAGTCTTATGTTTGGGGGAGATTGCTCCAACCGGAACACTTAGGACGAACTTAGTTTGAGTGTTATAGCCTGCTTTCCGCCCTAAGAAGACGGAGTTTTACAGGCTGTTAACGAGATAAAAAATGCTTCCAAGCCTTTAGCTTGGAAGCATTTTTGGTGTTTGTATATGACTTTGACTTGAGTGGCTTAGTAAAGGCAAAAATACGCTTTAGCGATTAGGGAAAAACAGTAGAGTATTTCGAACAAAAGTTGCGCCCAGGATTAAAAAATTTTATTTGGGGTTTAACTTTGTATCTAAAGCATTGTAAATTTCACAAAACGCCTGTGCTGCATCGGCAGCATGATGTTTTAAGAGGTCTGAGGAAGGTTCGCCGGGTTGCGAAAAGCAAACTTTTCCATTATTAATTAATGCGGCGGTTAATGTCGCCGCGATATATAAGAGATTCTCATGGGCTATATTTTGCATAAGTTCTCCTTTTCCCCTAGGCGCAATATTTTCTTCAATAATATTTATGCATTTCCTGTAAGAAAAAAATAAGTTAATTAATTAACTTACTTAAAGGTGGTAGCTAACAAGAAAATGAATAGGCCTGAACGTCAAGTTTCTGAACTGTTTTAAATTGCGAGCGTATATAGTAACTTTTAAATTAAAGTAAAAAAAGGAAACGTTTACAATGTAAATGTAAAATGATGGTAAATATGTAAAATAATGGTAAATATGAATTAGCAAATTAATGCCTGATAAGGAGGACGGTGGAATGAGGAAAAAAATAATGTCGAATCGGTCTGGAGCATAAATCCAAAGTTTAAGCCGACTCAAACGAATAGCGGTAAAACCTTCGACATTAAGTATGGCAAAGTGACGATGTTATGTCGTATTTTTACGAAAACTATTTGAGCATTTTTAGCAGGTATAACAAATATTTACAAGAAGATAAATATTGCAGAAATGAACATTTTATAAGGAGGTGGCATTTATGTATTCAGCAGAAGCCCATGATAACAAACTTGTCTATCTGGCACAGGAAGAAACGTACCAGGATTATTTTGAATCAACAAAATCAGGAATAATGTTTCTTGATGCTGCTCTAAGGGTGAAGAACCTAAACCATGAAGCGGAAGGCATATTTGGCATTGATCGGTCCCAGGTTCTTGGTAAAAGAGCGGACGTCACGTTTCGGCGGTTTGGAGATAAATTTTTAAAGATTTTCGCCATCTCTGAATACGATGATTTCTACTCAACCAATGTTAAGCTACGGGTGAAAGAGCAGTTTAGCTATATTCATGTTGATAGTCTCAAATTACGTGATGCTGGTGGCAACGTAAACGGTGTTATTATTATTATGCAGGATGTCTCGGCAGTGCGGGCAACCATAAAACAGATTCAAACAACTCAGATGTTGATGTCGTTAGGTGAATTGGCGGCAGGTATTGCCCATCATGTGCGGACTCCGCTTACAACTATCAGCGGATATCTTCAGGTAATGCTCTGCCGGCTTGAGGATGACAGATATGCAGTGCGCCGTGAAGTGTTAGAAATGTTGCTGGATGAAGTGTCCTATATTAATAATGTTGTGAAGGAGCTTATTCTTTTCGCCAAGCCACCGATTCACAAGGAGGCTAACGTTAATATAAACCGTTTACTGGAGGATGCGCTTCGTCTAACTTTCAAGGAACTTGGCGGAGAAGGTATTGATATTGACAAGCAGCTGTATGAAGATTTACCTGCTATCACCATAGATGCTAACTTAATGAAACAAGCACTTGTAAATATTATGCAAAATGCATTGGAAGCCATGCCGACATTTGGGGTACTTAGTATTCGTACATGGATTCATGCAGAGTTAAATATGATAGCTATTGCTATTACTGATACTGGTCCGGGTGTTCCACCACAAATTTTGCCCAGAGTATTTGAACCATTTTATACTACAAAGTTGGAAAGGATGGGGTTGGGTTTGCCGACAGCGCATCGCATTGTGCATGAGCATAGTGGCTTTATTAACATTAGTTCTGATGAAAAAAGCGGTACTAAGGTTCATATTTATCTTCCGGTTATTGATGCGCGATTGCGTAATGTTTCGGTAATCCATCAACAGATTCTTAATTTGCAGTAAGGAAAATGGTATATCTTCTAGCCGAATAAATAAGTTGCAGCCTCATAAAAGGCTGTAACTTATTTTTTATGGAAGGAGTCGGGAATATTTGTCATGTTCTTCTTCATATAAGTAACTGTTATTAGCCGGGAAGAAGGGATGACGGTGTATTTTATACGTAAAGTATTGATTGTAGCTGTTATAGCTGTTATTGGTGTTTTGCTTTTGGGTGAAAGTCGGGCCGGTTTAGCTGCTGGAATTACGGATGGAGCTTCAAGCAATATTTTAATTAATCTTCCAAGTCTGACACTTGAACTTTATTCTGGCAGTGCGCTGGTAAAAGCGTATTCAATTGCAATTGGTAAGCCTTCTACTCCTACACCTATTGGTGAATTTTTCATTGTTGACAAAGAAGTAAATCCCAGTTGGTACCCTCCAGGTACTAAGAAAGTAGTTTTGTCTGGACCGGATAATCCTTTGGGGTACAGGTGGCTAGGCTTTTACTCCACATACGGTATTCATGGCACAAATGTTCCAGAGTCAATTGGACTAATGGTATCAAATGGATGCATACGGATGCATGAAGAAGATGTAGAAGAGTTGTTTAACAAGGTTTCATGCGGTACCAAGGTGGCAATTACCTATGATCGGGTGAAAGTTGCAGTTAGCACAAATGGTCAAGTGTCACTGAGGATTTATCCTGACGTTTACGGGTATTATAATGTAACCTTGGCCGATGTAAAAAACTGTTTGAGTAGTTTTGGGGCTAATGGTTGGGTGAGTGATGGAGCGCTTAGTCAATTGCTTGCCGAAGCGTCAGGTCGACCGATTGGCATTGTTGAACTTCAGACTATAAATGTTAACGGAAGAAAACTTGCTGATTATGCTGTAGGTTATGATAATAATCTTTATGTGCCGGTGTGGCCAGTAGCTGTAGCTTTAGGGGTTGATATAGTATGGGAGAAAGAAAGTATGCTGGTGCGCAATAAAACAGGTGTGGTTCCAGGCGTGGTTAAAGCCGACAGAATATATATTAGTGTCGCTGATGTGGCAAAGTTATTTAATTGTCAGACGACTAGGGAGCAAGCAAAAAGTGGCTTATATATCGAAACAATGCCGATTTTAAGTGGCTGTCGGAGTCAACTTTTTGACGGTAGTGGGCCTGAAAAACGATTTGCTAAGATGAGTTTCGGATTAAACAGTTACATTGCTAGTGAAGTTATTAGTATACTTCCGATAGGTAACTATCTGTAATATTACGTTATGCTACTTGTTAGAATGGCTTAGGGCATTATTTTAACTGGTGAATAGGATAAATTGTGTTATAATAAGCGAAATATAGTGGTCCAAACAGTTTTTAAAAAGGGAAAGTATAACAGGCTGGCATTGCCAGCCTGTTATACTTTAATTAGTTATCCTGCAATAGTAATTTTTTTTTTGAGTATAAGGCGGAATGATTAAAGGGTAATACATAACATTTCCAGATTTAAAAAAACTAAAAGGGGATTTTGTTGCAACTAGCCAATATAAACATGTTAAGATAAAAAATATTTCCATAAGGTGGTGGGCTAATGCCCCGCAAGTTTTTAATCATTGATGGCAGCAGTCTGGTTCATCGTGCTTTTTACGCTTTACCGCTCTTAACGACGGCTGCTGGGCAGTATACCAATGCCGTTTACGGATTTACGACCATGATAGTAAAGCTCCTGAATGACTATAAACCTAATATGATTGGTGTAGCCTTTGATAAGAGCCGGGTAACCTTTCGCAGTAAGGTTTACGCCGAATATAAGGCGCATCGCAAACCAACTCCACCCGAATTGGCTGAGCAATTTCCTTTAGCACAGGAAATACTATGCGCTTTTGGCATCCCGGTATTTGAAGAGGCTGGCTTTGAGGCTGACGACATTATTGGTACACTAGCATGCCGGGCTGCAGAAAGTGGTTGCGAGGTAATTATTGTAACTGGCGACCGCGACGCATTGCAATTAATTAGTCCCTCAATCGGCGTTCTTTTGACCCGCAGGGGGATAACTGACATGGAATTATTTGACCAAGAAGCGCTAATGAATAAGTATGGGGTTCTACCTAAGCAAATAATTGATCTCAAGGGGCTGATGGGGGACGCTTCAGACAATATTCCGGGTGTGCCAGGTGTTGGTGAAAAAACTGCTGTAAAGCTGATTGCCGAGTTTGGTTCGGTTGAGGCCTTGCTAAATAATATTGATCAAGTATCGGGTAAAAAACTGCAGCAGAAGCTCCGGGAAAATAGTGAAATGGCGATTATGTCCAAGAAGTTGGCAACTATTGATTGTAATATGTCATTAGCTTTTGATATAGACAGTTTTGTAATTTCGCCTGATGTTGATCGTGTGCGAGAGTTGTTTACTAAGTTTGAATTCAAAAGTCTATTGGCAAGGCTGAAAGCGATTTTTCCCGAACATGGTGGCGATTCAATAGCTAAGGCAGCTTTAGCACCTCCGCCATGTCGGGTGATAACCGGGATGGAAATCGAGGAAATTGTGACGCATGTACGCCTGACTGGGCGATTGGCATGTACGGCTGTTGTTAATAAGCAGGCTTCTGAAGTTGGCTTATGCGCCATAGCAATAGCTGTAGAAGGTTATTCGGCGTATATTCCGGCAGGCAATCAAGCATGGGATGAAGTGCTGAAGCTTTTGGCTGACGAAACTATTGCTAAGATAACTTATGATGTGAAAACGCTTTACGAGGTGTGTGCGCAAATTGGCGTATCGCTTTTGGGCGTAGCATTCGATCCTTTGATTGCTGCTTATCTTTTAGATCCTACCGCAGCAGAATATCCACTTACAAAGCTTTCAGCCCAGTATTTAAACAAGCCTGTAGGCTGGGAGGAAAAGGAACTGCAAAATGATGCTGCTTTTTTAGTATGGGCAGCTGAAGTAATTGATGAACTTTACCCGGTAATGAAAGAACAGCTAAAAGCAAGCGGGCTGGATAAGTTGTATTATACGATTGAGTTGCCGTTGACCGAGGTGTTGGCGGCAATGGAGGTAAATGGAATTAAGGTTGATGTTGATAAGCTCCAAACTATGTCCCAAGATATAGCCTATAAAATAGAAGTGTTGCTAAGTGAGATATATAGTTTGGCTGGCGAAAGATTTAATGTCAACTCAACTAAACAAATGGGCTATATTCTGTTTGACAAACTCAAGTTGCCGGTAGTGAAAAAGACCAAGACCGGATACTCTACCGATGTCGAGGTTTTGGAGAAGCTTGTTGGAGAGCATCCTTTAATTGATAAAATTTTGGAGTACCGCATGCTGACCAAGTTGAAGTCAACCTATCTTGATAGCATCAGTGGGTTGATCAGTTCTAAAACAGGACGTCTGCATACCACTTTTAATCAGACGGTTACAGCTACGGGACGACTGAGCAGTTCGGAACCAAACTTGCAAAATATACCTGTTCGTACTGAGGTTGGGCGAACAATTCGGGAATTGTTCGTACCTGATCAAGATTTTTTATATCTGATGTCTGCCGATTACTCTCAAATTGAGTTAAGAGTACTTGCTCATATGGCTGGTGATGAAATCCTTCTTGATGCTTTTCAACACAACAAAGATATTCATACTTCAACTGCTGCTGAAGTGTTCGGAGTAGAGGAAAGTGAAGTTACCGGCGAAATGCGTTCAAGGGCTAAGGCTGTAAATTTTGGTATTGTTTATGGTATTAGCGATTATGGACTGTCAAGAGATATCGGCGTTAGCCGTAAGGAGGCTGGGCTATATATTGACAGCTATTTTACTCGATATCCTAAAGTCAAAGCTTATATTGACCGAATGATCGACGATGCTCGCCGTGACGGGTTTGTCACCACTATGTTTGGGCGACGACGCTATTTGCCTGAAATTCATAGTTCAAACTTTAACCAGCGATCTTTTGCTGAACGAACAGCTATGAATACTCCAATCCAGGGGACTGCAGCAGACATTATCAAAAAAGCGATGATTGATGTATATCGTCGTTTGAATAGTGAGGGATTCAAGAGCAGGTTACTTCTTCAGGTGCATGACGAACTGGTGCTTGAAGTAGCTGGAGATGAGAAAGAGAAAGTTGCGGCACTTGTCAAAGAGGCCATGGAAGAGGCGGTTAGATTGGCGGTGCCATTAACTACTGATGTAAAGACAGGTCTCAACTGGGCTCAAGCAAAATAACGGAGGTATATTATGCCGGAAATGCCTGAAGTAGAAACCATCCGCCGAACATTGGCGGATAAAGTAATAGGACAAACAATTACCAGTGTTGAAATGCTGTTACCTCGATTGATAAAGTGGCCTTCGACCTATGAATTTCAGGCGCTGATTACCAAGAGAACTATTAGCAGTTTACGGCGTCGTGGCAAATATCTTTTGTTTTACTTTGATAACGATACCGTAATGGTGGTTCACTTGAGGATGACGGGACGCATTTATTACTTGGCGTCAGAGATAAATGACGATAGATTTATCCGTATTGTGTTTAAATTTTTGGACGGCGGAGCTCTAATTTACGCCGATAGTCGTACTTTAGGAACTCTGTATGCATTGCCGTCTGATGAACTATGGCGCATTGCTGGTTTGTCAACAATGGGACCTGAGCCGTTGTCTCCTGAGTTTACGCCGGAGTATTTGGTTGAAACACTAGCCAAGCGCAGGGGAAAGATTAAAGCGCTGCTTCTCAATCAGCAAATTATCGGCGGGTTAGGTAACATTTATGTTGATGAGAGTCTGGCGCTTGCCAGGTTGCACCCGGAACGCAACGCTTCTACTATTACCGCCGAAGAGGCGACTAATCTATACTATGCTATTAATCAAGTGATTGAACAAGGTATTTCACATGGAGGAACGACTTTTCGCGATTATCGCGACGGTGAAGGCAAGAGTGGTAGCAATCAACACCATCTTAATGTTTATGGACGTAAGAATCTGGCCTGTAAAAATTGTGGCAATCTAATAGTCAAGACGGAAGTAGCCGGACGTGGCACACATTTCTGTCCTCATTGTCAGCAATAAGGAGCGAAGAAATGAAGGTTATTGGCTTAACTGGCGGTATTGCCAGTGGAAAAAGCACTGTTAGCGATATACTAAAAGAAATAGGAGCTTTGATTATTGATGCCGATAAGCTGGCGCGTCAGGTGGTTGAGCCAGGGCAGCCAGCTTGGCAAAAGATTGCGGAATGGTTGGGCCCTGATTTTTTGAATTTTGACCAAAGCATTGATCGTAAAAAATTAGGGGAGTTGATTTTCAACGATTCTATTGCCAGACAGCGGCTTGAGGAAATAACCCACCCGTGCATTAAAGAGGTTGCATGGCAACAGCTTAGTGTCGCAGCTGCCAACGGGAATATTGTGGCGGTGCTTGATGTTCCGCTTCTTTTTGAGACTGGTTGGGACAAGCATACCGATGCAAATTGGGTAGTATGGGTGGATAATAAAACTCAGTTGGAACGTCTTGTTAAGAGAGACAAATTGACTAGTGTTCAGGCTAAGGCTAGGATAGCGTCTCAAATGAGTATGTCGGAAAAACTCCGTTTAGCGGATGTAGTAATTGATAATAGTAATGATGTTGAAAGTACCAGACGGCAAGTGGTTGAGGCATGGGAGAAGCTGACGATAGCGGTGCAAGATTGTTGCTAAGCGGTATTTTTTGACATCGATGCACATACTTTGTAGAAAGCTTTAAAAGCGGAGTGATTTTTTTGCGTATTTTTTTTACCTGGCTCAAATCATTGTTTCTTTTTCTGATGGTAGTTGCAGCGGCGGGATATTTTATTTATACTAGCGAGTGGTTTCAGAAAAACTGTTTATATCCATTTCCCTATCAGGAAATAGTATATCGTCACGCATTAAAGAATGAAGTTGATCCTTTTCTTGCTGTAGCGGTAATTAGAACTGAGAGCAAATTTCTTCCTGAGGCGAGGTCTGACAAAGGTGCTGTAGGACTTATGCAAATGATGCCGGAGACAGCACGCTGGGTAGCTGGACAGATTAAATATAATGGATTTTACGATAACTTGCTTAATGATCCTGAAGTAAATATCTGTTTCGGTACTTGGTATCTAGCTTCATTGAACGGAGAGTTTAATAATAACGAAGTGTTGGTATTGGCTGCTTATAACGGCGGTAGAGGAAACGTCAAGGAATGGATGCGTAAATATGGGTGGACTGACGAATTTCATGAAATAGAGGCAATACCATTTAAGGAAACCCGGGATTATGTTCGGAAGGTACTGGAGGCAAAAAAACGTTACCAGAGTCTTTATGGGCGTTAGACGCATTGGTTATTGAAGGCTAAGAACGTGGGTATGGTTAAAGGAGCTGGCTTGTGTTGCGCTGTGTGGGAAAATACGTTTTGATTATTTCCTTAATAGCTGTTTTGTCACTTTCCACCGGATGTGGCAAGTGGAGCGGACAAATGTTGAAAAAGCCGGCTCCTGGTGGAAACCTTGTTTACGGAAGCCTTCAGAAACCTGATAATTTGAATCCGTTACTTTCGGATATGGTGGCTACGCAAGAAATTGGAAGCCTTGTCTTTAGCGGACTGGTATTAGAAAATAGTAAAGGGGAATGGATTGGTGATCTGGCAATAGATGTGCCAAGCCGAGAGAATGGAGAAGTCAGTCCTGATGGATTGACTGTGACTTATAAATTGCGGCAAGGGGTAAAGTGGCATGATGGGGCTCCTTTTTCAGCCGAAGATGTCAAATTTACTTGGCAAACAATCATGAATCCTAATGTAAACATAGTGTCAAAAAGCGGCTATGATAAAATCAGCGCAATTGATACTCCTGATTCCAACACTGTTGTAGTTTATTACAAGGAATTCTACCCGCCGTTTCTCACCTTATTCAGAACTATTTTGCCTAAGCATTTGTTGGAAAAAGAAGCAGACATAAATAAGGCGGCTTTTAACCGGATGCCAGTGGGGACAGGCCCGTTTAAACTAATGGTGTGGAATATGACAGGGGAATTGGTTTTTGAAGCAAATCTAGACTATTTTCGGGGCAGACCTAATTTAGATCAAATAATTTATAAAATTATTCCTGAGGCCAATCTTGTGCTTTCGCAGCTTGAAGCACGTGAAGTGGATATTATAGGCAATATTCCTTTTTCGCTGTATGAGCAGGTCAAAGCAATCAGTGGCGTAAAGGCAATGCTGACGCCCAGTATGGTTTGGGAGCACCTTGATTTTAATTTGGATAATGCTTTGCTTAGCGATGCAAAAGTGCGCCAGGCTATTATGCTGGGCATTGATCGTCGGGCTATTGTAAGCGGCGTTCTTAAAGGTGGGGGCAGTCCTGCGGCAGGCGACCAGTCGCCTTTGTCCTGGGCTTATAATCCAGTGCTTAGTGTTCCTGGTCGTGATGTTAACGCTGCCAGAAGCCTTTTGACTCAGGCAGGTTGGCAGCAAGATTCTGACGGTATTTTTGCCAAAGATGGACGCAAGCTTATTTTGGGTTTAGTAACAACAGGCGATAATAATGTTCGCGAGTCTGTAGCCCGAATTATTGAACAACAATTAAAAGAGGTTGGTATTGGTGTAAATGTTCAGTTGGTTAAACCGGAGGTATTATTTGCTGAAGTGTTGAAAAACCGGCGGTTTGAAATGGCGCTGTATGCTTGGGTAAATGGAGTAGATCCAGATAATACTAATTTGTGGCATTCGAAAAATATTCCCGGTTCGCATAATGGCTATAAAGGACAAAATTATCCCGGTTGGCGAAACGCGGAGGTTGATCGACTTGTTGAACGGGGCGTTCATACGTATAATCTGGAGGAACGAAAACAAATATATTTTGCGCTTCAACAATTGATAATAGATGATGTTCCGGTTATTCCGCTGTACTTTCGAGCCAATATTGATGCCATGCGAGATACAGTAATAAACTTTTCTCCAAATCCTATGTCAGGCAATACTTGGAATGTCTGGGAATGGGGACTTACTAAGAAAAAATGAAGATAAAGGCCTTGCGCGTATAACTGATGCATGCTTGCGTTTTAAAATGTTAAAATTTAATCAACAGCCATACTTTGGTACGGATTTACATCAAAAGTAATCGGTAATTTGTGTAAAAAAAAACATACCGAAATGTGTTGACATTTTATTATGAATTGGTATAATAGTATCTGTTGGTAATGAAGAGCAACGTTTATGCGGTCGTGGCGGAACGGCAGACGCGCTAGCCTCAGGAGCTAGTGGGGGCAACCTCGTGGTGGTTCAAATCCACTCGACCGCACCAAGTTAATATGTGTTTAAAGCGCGGTTGTGGCGGAACGGCAGACGCACCATCTTGAGGGGGTGGCGGAGAGATCCGTGTGGGTTCAAATCCCACCAACCGCACCATCAAAAATGACGGAGCTTCTAGGAATATACCTAGAAGCTTTTTTTGTATGTGTATATTTTATAACGGCGAATAAAGAATATTAATAATCTTATATTTGCTGATAATGTTTTGAAAGTTACTTATATATTATGTAAACTTTTGGCGGTTAAAGGAGACGCATAAATGCGATTATGGCATTATCGATTAATTCCACTACTTCCTAGACAGCAGTTACTTGGACAACATCGTGAGTGTTGCGCTTTACGTGGCAATGGGTGGGGCAAGAAGCATAGTACAGTAAACTATATTTTTAAATATGATCCTGCATATTTAGTGAACTATCATTGTAAAGTTATAAGCGAGCTAGAACGAAGAGGTTATTCAGTAGATCCGGCGTGGAAAGATAATAAATATCGCGGTAAAAACTGTGAGAAATATGAATACATAGTGGAAGTGTGGGACTGTGAAGAATACCCGGAGCATGACGACAGATATCTTGAAGAATGTCTGGCGAATTTAAAAACAAAAGGTATCGCAATTGATAAAAGTCATATTTTATAACGTTGAAATGGGCGGTAACAAGTTATAAACTTGCTGAATGTATTCTGTTAGAATAAAAAATTGAAAATTAGAATTTGGCCACCAAAAAGCTTTTTGGTGGCCGTTTAAGATTAATCAAATGAGATTATGACAGGTTATTTTAAAGCAGGCCAGAAAGGTCGTTTAGAAGACAGGGGTAATAAGTAAAATTTAAAATGGGTAACAGGACCGGGGATAACAAGATTGAACGTAGGTTGGAGTGCATGAAAGGTACGGACGACAGGAAGATGGAGCGCAGCTAGGATAGCAATAATAGTGCGGATTGCAGTAGTGTGGATGGCACAGGGCAGCAAGACTCAAAACACCAATGTCGGCGACGGCAATAGCGGCAATTGGGCTGCAACGGTTATCGTGCTGCCAAGAGGCATCTTCCCACTCCTCGATTTCAGGTCGTTCCCGAAAATTATAACGTGGGGGCATTTTTTCACCACCTTTAATGTTGTGAAGAGCCTTTTTTTACATAATATGCATATATCATAATTTAGTGAATGTAAGCTGGTTGGTGTTCGGAATGGGGTTGGCAATGAGTCTACAGCAGTTTATATGAGAAAGTCTAGATCGTTTTAGACATCGATGCATAAATGTTAGTTAAATTCATATAATGATTATGTTATGGCAAAGGAAGAAAAAAAATGTATGTTAAAAAATTCACAAAAAATATTTCCAGTCAGTAGGAATTTATGATTTGATCCCGAAGTATTAAATTATAATAAGCCTTAATGGAAAGTGCAGAGCTATCTGGTGCTAGTTTTACTTTGCGTAATAAAGGGTACTGGGCTTTCTTAAAAGCTATTTTTCATAGTAAATTAACAAGAGGAGATGATTTTTAATGATTTTTGAGCTTAATGACGAACAGAAGATGTTACAAAAGATGGCGCGGGAATTTGCTGAAAAGGAGTTAGCTCCGACGGTGGCTGAAAGAGATGAGAATCAGACTTTCTCTCGTGAACTGTATGATAAGATGGGAGAAATAGGGTTGTCAGGAATTTGTTTTCCTGAA
Organism: Bacillota bacterium; assembly: GCA_017889635.1. Classification (GTDB taxonomy): domain Bacteria; phylum Bacillota; class Negativicutes; order Sporomusales; family CTSoil-080; genus CTSoil-080. Next base: position 66,718 of record JAGGAC010000008.1, read on the forward strand.
CAGTACGGTGGTGCTGACGGTGATGTTCTAAGTTATATCTTAGCTGTAGAAGAACTGTGCAAGGTGGATGATGGCTTTGGGGTTACGTTGTCAGCCAGTGTGTCGCTATGCGCTTGGCCCATTTTTGCCTATGGCACTGAAGAACAAAAACAAAAATACCTAGCTCCACTGGCTATGGGCGAGAAAATGGGTGCTTTCGGTTTAACTGAGCCTAACGCAGGAACTGATGCTGCCTCCCAGCAGACTGTGGCCGTTCGTGATGGCGACCATTATATTCTTAATGGCAGTAAAATTTTTATTACCAATGGCGGTGAAGCCGAAGTTAATGTTGTTTTTGCCATGACTGACAAGAGCAAAGGGACTCGGGGTATATCGGCTTTTATTCTGGAAAAAGGCATGCCTGGGTTTACGGCAGGGAAAAGAGAACATAAAATGGGTATTCATACTTCTCTGACGATGGAACTAATTTTCCAAGACGTGAAAGTTCCAGTAGAAAACCTTCTGGGTAAAGAAGGGGACGGCTTTAAGATCGCCATGAGTACTTTGGACGGCGGACGCATCGGTATTGCTGCTCAGGCGCTGGGAATTGCTCAAGGCGCTTTAGATCATGCTATTAAATACTCAAAAGAGCGTACTCAATTTGGTAAACCAATTGCTGCCAATCAGGCCATTTCATTTATGCTGGCAGATATGGCAACAAAAGTCGATGCAGCTCGTCTTCTTACTTATAGAGCGGCATATTTAAAAGACAAAGGTCTGCCGTATTCAAAAGAAGCCGCTATGGCTAAAATGTATGCTTCTGATGCAGCGATGGCTGTTACCACTGATGCTGTCCAGATCTTTGGCGGATATGGCTACAGTCGAGAATATCCTGTAGAGCGTATGATGCGTAATGCGAAAATTACCCAGATTTACGAAGGTACAAATCAGGTACAGCGAATGGTTATTTCCAGTTCTATATTGCGCTAGTTTTACTTCATAAATAGGCTACTTATGACAATAGAGGTACATAATTTAAATTTTAGGGCCTCTATTGCGCTTGATATGTGAAAAAATGAACTAAATCATTTTTCGCTGTATGTGTGGTAAAGCTAAACTACTGAATAAGCGATTTTCTGGAGTTAATTCGGGACATAAGAAAGGAGTAATTTCAATGAGCTTTAAAAAGGTATTAGTTATTGGTGCAGGCCAAATGGGTGGTGGAATTGCTCAGGTATTGGCTCAAAGTGGCATTGAAGTTGTTGTTCGTGATATTAAGGAAGAATTTGTTGCAAAAGGCATTGCTAATATTACTAAGAACTTGGAGCGTCTTGTTGAAAAAGGAAAAATGGCGGCAGATGAGAAATCGGCTATTATTAATAGGATTTCAGGAGTTGTTGAACTTAACACTACAAGTGCCCAAGTTGATTTAGTCATCGAGGCAGCGGTCGAAGATATTACTATTAAGAAGGAAATTTTTCAGGCCCTTGATAAACTTTGCCCAGCACATACCATATTTGCCAGTAATACATCATCATTGCCTATTACTGCGTTGGCGGCACTAACTAGTCGCCCGGACAAATTTATTGGTATGCATTTTTTCAATCCTGTTCCGGTTATGAAATTGGTGGAGATTATCAAGGGGCTTGGAACAAGTGGGGAAACGTTTGCAGCCGTAAAGGCGCTTGCTGAAACAGTCGGAAAAACCCCGGTTGAGGTAAATGATTTTCCGGGATTCGCTGGTAACCGTATTATGGTGCCGATGATCAATGAGGCAATTTTTACCTTGATGGAAGGCGTTGCGTCGGCGGAAGATATCGATAATGTGGCTAAACTTGGTTTTAATCATCCGATGGGGCCGCTAGCCCTGTCTGATCTCATTGGTAATGACACCATTCTGGCAATTATGGAGGTTCTGTATGAAGGGTTTGGCGATCCTAAATATCGTCCCTGTCCGTTACTCAAGAAAATGGTTCAGGCCGGATATCTTGGGCGTAAGAGTGGCAAGGGCTTTTATGATTATGCCAAATAACTGTTATCACTAAGGAGATGATTTTTCATGAGTGAATACTCGAATTTATTGTTTGCCAATGAAAATGGTATTGGACTTATTACCATTAACCGTCCAAAAGTGCTTAATGCCCTGAATAGTGATACATTAAGAGAACTTGATAGTTTGATTGATGCTATTGCTGCGGATGGTGAAGTGAAAGTTGTTATTATCACCGGTAGTGGCGAAAAAGCCTTTGTGGCTGGAGCTGACATTGCAGCTATGCAGCCGTACGCTCCTCTCGAAGGACGTAGTTTTGCCAAATATGGTCAAGCTGTTTTTAACAAGCTGGAAAATTTGCCGCAACCGGTTATTGCTGCTGTCAATGGTTTTGCTCTTGGTGGAGGTTGCGAATTGGTTATGGCCTGCGATATCAGGATCGCTGCTGAGAACGCTAAATTTGGCCAGCCGGAAGTTTCTTTGGGGATTACTCCAGGGTTTGGTGGTACGCAGCGCCTGCCCCGGCTTATAGGTAAAGGACGAGCCAAAGAACTTCTTTTTACCGGAGATACTATTGACGCAAATGAGGCTTACCGTCTAGGCTTAGTAAACCGAGTTGTTCCGCGCGAAGAGCTGATGGATGCCGCTAAAGCAATGGCTGAAAAGATTGCGAGCAGGGCTCCAAGAGCGGTTGAACTCTGCAAAGTTGCAGTCAATGAAGGTTTGGACACTGACATTGAATCGGCTGTGGCTTATGAGGCGGAGGTCTTTGGACTTTGCTTTGCAACTAATGACCAAAAAGAAGGCATGACTGCTTTTATTGAGAAACGAAAGGTTGGCTTTACTGGTAAATAGCGATAGAAAGTTTAACAATAAGGTGTAATAAGAAGACGGCATTTGGATCCCGGATTAAGGGTTCAAATGCCGTCTTCTGTTTTATTTTAGTTATGTATATTGTATGGATAAATCATGGTGCTTTTTTTGAAAAACTATTTGATTTCAAAGAAGTGACGTTTATAATTAACTAGTTTATTGCTAGGGTGAAAGTTGAGCTGTTTGCGATTGCGCGGATATGGCTTAATATTAATAAGAAATGGAGATGAAACTATGAATTCGATGAATGAATTTCCTAAATTTCGTTGGTTTGTTTTAGCAACGCTTTGCCTTGTTACTGCGACGACGGCAGTGGTTTTAATTTCGCCTGCATCATTGATTGGAGCGATAGCTAAAGGATTGAGGATTAGTCCAGGGGAAGCGACTGGTGCTGCCATGGGGACATTTAATTTTTGTGTTGCTATTTCGTGTCTTTGCGGCGGTATGTTGCTTGACCGTTTTGGTACGGTTCGTGTATGGATTGTGTGTCTTATAATGATTGCCGTTGGTGAAATAGGTGCATCATCTTTGGGTGATAGTATTTTCGGTTTTTATATTTTGAGGTTGATTCAAGGGTTGGGAACCGGACCGATAATGGCATCTACGGTAAGAGTTGCGGCCCAGTGGTTTCCACCGAATGAACGTGGCATTGTTGCCGGTGTTCAGGGATTGGCTATGGGAATGGGAACGTGTATTGGCGCTGTAGTTTCGCCGATGATTTTGGCGGTAAGTGGCGACTGGGGTATGACTATGGGATGGTTAGGCGTTATGCCTGTCATTGCTTTGGTAATGACCGTGGTGATTGGTTTCGGACCTGAAGCGCCGAATGAGCATTTAGTTCAAGCTAACCGCGAAACGCAAGAAAGTCGAAGTGATTTTGCATTAGCGATCAGGATGCCTGCAACTTGGGGAGCGATAATATGTGTTGTTTTATTATCTTGGGTTATGCAAGGTTTCAACGATCTTATTCCTGGCTATATTGCGATTGAACCGCCGGTGGGACTTGGAAGGAATCCGGTTGTGGCCGGCCAGTTTATGATGGTGCTCCAAATAGCTTTTATGGCTGGAGCAATATTGAGCGGGTTTATTGTTGACAGATTGTTTGAAGGACGGTCCAGACCTGTTGTGTTTCTTGGTTTCTTGGGGACGGCAATATTTTGTTTTGCGGTAAGATTTTCGTTTGTTCATTCAAGTAACTTTATTTTACTAGTTGACCTTGCTTTGACAGGGTTGTGTCAATCGGTTTGTATTCCGGCAACAATTGCATTTATTGCTAGAAGTTATCCTGGACATATCACTGGTAGATTAGGCGGACTGGCGCAAGGAATTGGAGTTTTTGGTGGAACAGCGGGTGTTACTTTAGGTGCTTATGCTTTAGATTCTTCAGGGTATTATAATAATTCTATTTTGGCTGTTGTTATTATTGCGTTTATAGGATGTGGTTGCGCTCTCTTGCAGAAACCGCCAGAAGTTTTTTCTAGATATAGGAATTGGAATTGAACGCTAATTGAATGGTGAATATTTTTACTGCCCTGGGGTTCCTAGGGCAGTTTTTTCTTTATGAAAACAGTTGGATGATATGACTTAGAGATGGTGCAATCGTGGTAAAGAAAAATATTTTGACACAAAATGTAAAAAAAGTAGTAGAAAAAAAGGAAATTTATATATGTTGTAGAAAAATAAAAATATTGAGTAAATTATATTAATAGATACTTTTAAAGGGTATTAGTTAAAAAAATAACTTATATTTGAAGATTCTATATTGTGAAACCGAAGTTATGATACATGAGTTTAAACGAAGGTTGGATTTTGTTGCAATTTCTATTTGGCTTGCTTGGTTATGCTTGGCATATTTTTGTCGGCGAAAAAGAGGAGGGGTGGATTAAATAAAGTGCTTTTATGAATTGGGTTAGTGGAATTTAGTGATAGTAATATAAGGAGATGGAAATGTGGATTCGATGAGGGAGTTTACTGGTTTTCGTTGGTTCGTTTTGGCGACACTTTGCATTGTTACGGCAACGACTGCGGTAGTTCTGATTTCGCCTGCACCGCTAATTGGAGCGATAGCTAAGAGTTTTGTAATTAATGTGGGAGAAGCAACTGGTGCTTCTATGGCGACGTTCAATTTAGCGGTTGCAATTTCGTGCCTCGTTGGTGGTCCGTTGCTTGACAGATTTGGTTTCGTTCGTGTATGGAGTGTGTGCCTTGCGATGATAGCTTTGGGTGAAATAGCAACGCCGACTTTTGGCGATACCGTTGCCAAGTTTCATATATTGAGGTTGATTCAAGGCTTTGGAACCGGACCGATAATGGCGTCTACGGCTAGAGTTGCGGCTCAGTGGTTTCCTCCGAGCGAGCGCGGTATTGTTGCTGGTGTTCAGGGGACAGCGATGGGACTGGGGACTGCAGTCGGCTTGGTGATTTCGCCGATGCTTTTTGCGGCAAAAGGTGATTGGGCTGTTACTATTGCTTGGCTAGGGGCGATGCCGCTTATTGCGTTAATTATGACGCTAGTGATTGCCTTTGGCCCTGAGCCGCCGAATGAACATGTCGAACAAACTGGCCGAGAAACACAAGCTAGTCGGAGTGATTTTGCACAGGCGATTAGGTTGCCTGCAACCTGGGGAGCGATACTGTGTGTCGTTTTATTATCTTGGGTTATGCAGGGTTTTAATGATTTAGTTCCTGGATTTATAGCGGTCGATCCTCCGGTGGGACTTGGCAGGAATCCTGTTGTGGCTGGGCAATTTATGATGGTGCTCCAAATAGCTTTTATGGTAGGGGCGATATTGAGCGGTTTTATTGTTGACGGTTTGTTTGGAGGCCGTTCTAGACCTGTTGTGTTTCTGGGCTTTTTGGGAACGGCTATATTCTGCTATGCGATAAGATTTAATTTTGTTCATTCGAGCAATTTTGCTATGCTAATTAATCTTGCTATGGCGGGGTTGTTCCAATCGGTTTGTATACCAGCTACAATAGCTTTTATTGCTAGAAATTATCCGGAACATATTACCGGGAAGTTGGGCGGATTAGCGCAGGGAATTGGAATTTTCGGTGGAACTGCGGGCGTTACGGTAGGGGCTTTTGCATTAGATTTCTCTGGTTTTTATAATTATTCGATTGTAGCAGTTTCTCTTGCTGCCCTTGTGGGGTGTGCTTGCGCTCTTTTACAAAAGCCGCCAGATGTTTTTGCTAGGCATAGAAGTTGGAATTAATAATTGCCCTAATATAGTTCTGATATTTTGATGGGGAAGCCTAAGACCGTTATGAAGCTGATAAGGTTATGAGTTTGAATAGATTATAATTTTAAATTAAAGAGGTTGGCCTAAAAATGTACTGGTCAACCTCTTTTTGCTGTAAGGATTAGGCTTGTTAGTATGTTTGGAGTTGAATTGCAAAGTGAAGTGAGACAATGAAAGTAAGATAAATAAAAAAAATATCAGTTTTTTTAAAAAAAATGTAGAAAAAAAGGATATTTATAGATATTGTAGAAAAATATACATACTGAATAAATTATAATAATATTTAAATAGCGGGGATTGTTTGCAATTAAGCGGCGTGGCAAAAAAAAATGTGTCGTTTTCGAATCAAGTGTTGATAATTTTGCAAAATTTCTTATTTGCGACCGATTTTACCGGGCGCGTGTTTTGTTTATAAAAAAAGTGAAGGTGGGGGGGTTGACTAAAAGGGTGTTTGCGTAAATGAATGGCGTTATTGTAATTTTATGATTAGTAATACAAGGAGATGAGATTGTGAATTCGATGAAGGAATTTCCTAACTTTCGCTGGTTCGTTTTAGCGACGCTTTGTGTTGTTACTGCAACGACGGCAGTGGTGCTGATTTCGCCTGCTCCGTTGATTGGAGCGATAGCTAAAGGATTGAGGGTTAGTCCGGGGGAAGCGACTGGTGCTGCAATGGCGACGTTTAATCTCGCTGTTGCTATTTCTTGCCTTTGTGGTGGTATGTTGCTTGATAGGTTTGGGCCAGTTCGTGTATGGATTGTATGTCTTTCGATGATGGCTGTTGGCGAAATATTAACGCCGGTTTTCGATGCTAGTCTTTTTGGTTTTTATGTTTTGAGGTTGATTCAAGGATTTGGAACCGGACCGATTATGGCATCTACGGCAAGGGTTGCAGCTCAGTGGTTTCCGCCTCAAGAACGCGGTTTTGTTGCCGGGGTCCAGGGCATGGCTATGGGGCTGGGGACTGCTATTGGTGTTGTGATTGCGCCGTTGGTTTTTGCTGCGAAGGGCGACTGGGCTTTGACTATGGGGTGGTTAGGTGTTATGCCGGTCATTGCTTTGGTAATGACCGTGGTGATTGGTTTCGGACCTGAAGCGCCGAATGAACATTTAGTTCAAGCTAACCGAGAAACGCAAGCAAGTCGAAGTGATTTTGCATTAGCGATCAGGATGCCTGCAACTTGGGGAGCGATAATATGTGTTGTTTTATTGTCTTGGGTTATGCAGGGCTTCAATGATCTTATCCCGGGCTTTATTGCGATCGAACCGCCTGTGGGTCTAGGAAGGAACCCGGTAGTGGCTGGACAGTTTATGATGGTACTTCAAATTTCTTTTATGGCTGGGGCGGTGTTGAGCGGTTTTTTTGTGGACAAATTGTTCGGAGGCCGGTCTAGACCTGTAGTATTTCTTGGTTTCTTGGGGACAGCAATATTTTGTTATGCAGTAAGGCTGCCTTTTGTTCACTCAAGCAATATTGTTTTGTTGGTGGATCTTGTTTTGGCTGGGCTTTGCCAAGCGGTTTGTATTCCGTCTACAATTGCGTTTATTGCCAGAAGTTACCCTGAACATATTACTGGTAGATTAGGCGGATTGGCGCAAGGAATTGGTGTATTCGGCGGAACCGCAGGTGTTACTTTAGGCGCTTATGCGTTGGATTCTTCTGGGTATTATAATCATTCTATTTTAGCTGTTTCTATTATTGCGATTATAGGATGCGGCTTTGCTCTCTTACAGAATCCGCCAGAAAATTTTTCTCGGTATAGAAATTGGAATTAAAAATTTAGTTTAAGGATTTGCCTGCCTTGGGGGACTCCCCTGAGGCAATTTATTTAACCTTGAATGTCGAAAATAGAGTGAAATAGTCGAACGGTGCGATGAATGGTTATAACGAAAAAAAGTTAAAAGAAGGTGAAGGAAAATATGGAGAGAAAAGGGGCTGCGAGAATGGAAGTGTTGGATAAGGCTAGGGTAAAAAGGGAAGCAAGGGAACAAGGCCAGCTTAAACAAACTATAGATATTGGCGCAATTTGGCAGCAGATTCAACAAAACAATGAAATGAATCAAAAGTTGCTAGATGAGTTAAATCATGCGGGAAACCAAAAAAAAATCGAAGCTGAAAATGCGCAAATGCGCAATGTTTTATTGAATGTTGAACAAAATTTTCAAAACTATGGCAAATTATTGATGGATGGTATGACGAATTTAGAACAGCGGCAGGCGGCCTTTGAAATAGAATTTATTGAAAAAATACAAGCATTGAAGGATAGTAATGCGATTGTCAAAGAAGTTGTGCGTCAAGAGGCACAGGAACTTGCGGAACATAGTCAGAAGGTCGTTGAAGAGATGACGGTCAATATGTCGGAGGGGATAGAAAAAACTTTGGCAAATGCCGGTGAAAACCTTGATTCGGTATGGCAAAAACATCAGGAAGTTATTGGCACATTGAAGCGAGTGTATGCATTCCGCGGAGTTTGGACAATTGGGGGACTGCTTTTTCGTTATATGATTATAATGGGCTTGTGGCATCTGGGGAAAATTCTGTATGGTGATCAGACGTTAATTAGCTTTTTAAAATTTTTTCTTGTGCCTTGATGAAAAAAGCTTGTAAGTAGTTTTTGAAGATTATTGCATATTATTAAAAGGAATTTCAAAATATAAACAACAAAAAGTAAATAAAATGTTGTATTGCAAAATAGTTAAAAATATGCAAAAATAACATTGGATTGTTTTTGAAGCGCGGAATTGATAAGATGTCCCTAGTTATAGGGATGTTCTTTTAGTTGCGTATAGTGACAAAAACTATCCTAAACAATAACTGGAGGTTGATTTATGAAAAAAATACTACTTACATTAGCTGCTACGTTTATTTTCTGTGTTGGTACAGGATATGCTGCTCCGATCAATTATATGGCGACAGGTCAGACGGCTGTGGGGATCGGAACCGATACTTTTTTCTTGAAACATAAGTTTTCCGATGGTTTTACATTAGGGTATCAGAGTATTGATTTGGATCATGGTTACGATAGTGACGATATTTATGGAGATTTTGCTCTTTCTCGTAATGTTGGTTTGATCGTTGGAGCTAGAGATTTCGATTCAGAAACTGATGCTTATGTAGGGGTTGGCGTTCATGCTCCACTAGCGCCTAAATGGGATGGTTATGCTTTCGCTATTGGTTGTGGTGATTTTAAAGAGATGCAAGTGGGCGCCAATTTCATGATGACTGGCAATCTTGATCTTAATCTTTACTATCGCTCTTTTCAGCCTGACTTAGGTGATAACCAAAATAAGTTTGGTGCTGCAGTAACTTATATTTTTTAAAGTTTGATAGAATTTAGAAGATAATATTAACAAAAAGACTGCTAGCTTATTAGTCGCTATTTGCGGTTAGTGAGTGGCGGTCTTTTTGTTTTTATAGGATATTTTGATGCTTGGCTTGAATTAGAATTTCAAAGTATTTTCGAAGCGGGTGCAATAAAAAAACAAAGGAATTAGTCTATTGCAAAATAATAATAAATATGTAAAAATATTGTTGTGGTAGTGGTGATTCTTGTGAGTGCTGATAAGGTGTTTTTGCTACCATGATATCGGTGGGTGGTATTTGAAGTTAAAAAGTATGTATAATGACTAAATAGGAGGCTGTATTATGAAAAAAATTCTGCTTACGCTGGTGCTTACATTTGTTTGGGGTTGTAGTACAGGATTTGCTGCTCCAGTAAACTATATGTCAGCAGATCAGACAGCGGTGGGAATAGCTACCGATAACTTTTTTTTGAAACATAAGTTTTCTGATACTTTTACTGTGGGATATCAGAATATTAATTGGGATCATGCTCCTAATTCTAGCGATATTTATGGTCATTACCATTTTTCCCGTACTTTTGGCGGTATTGTTGGTGTTAGAGATTTCGGCGATACCTCGGATACGTATGTAGGGGTGTCAGTACATGCTCCGCTAGCGCCTAAATGGGATGGTTATGCCTCGATTATTGGTGGCAGCGATTTTAAGGAATTGGAAGCAGGAGCTAATGTTATGATTTCACGTAAGTTTGATCTCAACATTTTCTACCGTTCGTTCATGCCTGACTATGGTGAGGATAATAATAAGGTGGGGGCTTCGGCAATCTTTAAATTATAATATGATGTCATTTGCTGATATCGTATAGTTAGAATAAAAAAAGATCGTTATCTCCTTGCTGGCTATTCCAGATGAGTGAGTAGCGGTCTTTTTTAATACGAATCTAAATTCTTGGTTTGCCAAAACCAGAGTCTTGGATGTTCAGTGAATTTAGTTTAGGAGGGAAGGGCGTTTGGAAAAGAATAAGTTATATAATAAAAAGAACGATTTTGAATGCGGCTATAGTTACGCCCGGTTGAGGTGTGGAAGATTATTTGGAAAAGATAGCGATATTGAACTTATGGAATTGGCTGAAGTATTTGCCAGGATGACGGGAGAAAATGCTGAACTGGCTCGAGGCATGGCGGCTTGCTATTCTGAAATGGCTCGGGTTGCAAAAAGTAAGTAAAAGATGAACAAGTCGGAGGGAGATTAGAAAAATTTTATTCAGAATAAAATTTATATTTTACTATAACAAAAATTTCGGACTTGGTTTTTATTGAGAAAACCAAGTCTTATTTATTATGCTGCAATTTCCAGTGTAAGTTGATTTTGACCTGGATAACCTAATTAAAAAGGAAAAAGAGGTGTTATTGATGTGGCGATTGCAGTTGAAAAGGTCGTATTTTATTGTATTTCTCATACTTGTTGCTGTTATCGGTATTAGTGTTTCTTGTACTGCTGAACCTAAGGCATCTCTAAGTACTGGTTTGGAAATTTCGGCAGAATCGGCGGTGCTGATGGATAGCAATGGCAATATATTGTATGAAAAAGATCCTTACAAGCCGCTGCCACCTGCAAGTGTTACCAAGGTAATGACATTGTTGTTAGGTGTTGAAGCAGTTGAGCAGGGAAAAATTCAGTTATCTGATAGTGTTTATACAAGCGAGAATGCCTGGCATCAAGGAGGGTCTCAAATATGGCTTGAGCCTGGTGAAGCGATGACTGTGAAAGAAATGCTTACTGCAATTGCTGTTGTAAGTGCTAATGATGCTGCTGCCGCCTTAATGGAGCATGTGTTTGGCAGTACTCAGGCTGCTGTCGACGCTATGAATAGAAGGGCTCAGGAATTGGGACTGAAAAACAGCCATTTTTCCAATGTTAACGGGCTGCCAACTTCGGACCATTATATGAGTGCCTATGATACAGCTACTATAGCGCGAGAAGCAATTAGGCATCCTTTATATATGGACCTTGTCTCAATAAAGGAATACTGGCTTAGAAATGGGAAAAACTGGCTGGTGAACACAAATAAATTATTATGGTGGTACAAAGGGGCTGACGGACTAAAAACAGGATGGACTGAAGAAGCGAAATATTGCTTTGTTGGAACTGCTAAAAGAGATAATCTCAGACTTATTGCTGTTGTATTCGCCTGTCCTGAGCCGCGATCTCACTTACGTGAAAGTATGAAGCTGTTAGATTGGGGCTATGCTAATTTTTCCGCCGTTCCAGTTGTGGAAAAGGGGGTAGTGGTAGACCGAGTTAAGGTTACCAAAGGCAAGGAACGGGAAGTCCAGTTGATTGCTGCCGACGAACTTAATCTAGTTATTGCTAAAAATCAAAATAAAAATTTGACGAAAAATGTTGTTATTGATAATAACATCTATGCGCCTGTCGCTGCCGGACAAAAATGCGGTGAGCTTGTAGTAGCAAAAGACGGTAAGGAAGTAGGAAAGGTAGATCTAGTAGCTGAAAAGTCGGTGGATAAAGCTGGATTTTTACAGGTTATGGAAAGTGTGCTTGGTAGTTTGTTTTCAATAACACGGTAAGTGTAAAGATTGAAAGTATTATGGCGATAACATATTTTTACTAAAGAGCATGTATTGAGGTTAAAGCTTCAACATGCTCTAATTTTTATTTTAGCAGGAAAAATTTTCCTGAATAGCGAATAATACTTTTCGATGGTATGATTGGAGGTGGTGACTTGAATATCAGTACTATAGTTAAACAAGGTGTATTGATAGTTCATGTTGAAGGTGAGATGGACATGCATTCTGCTGAGCAATTTCGTAGTAGCGTTGACACTAGTTTAGAAACAAGTGGTGCAAAACATATTATTTTTAATCTCCAAGGTGTTACTTTTATTGATAGTTCAGGGGTGGGTGTAATATTAGGACGGTACAAAAAAGTTAGTATTTTGGGAGGTAAACTTGCGGCAGTGAATGTTAAGCCGCAGGTTGTACGAATTCTTGAGTTTTCGGGTCTTCTGAGAATCATGAAGTTATTTGGTTCTGAATCCGAAGCTTTAGACAGTTTATAAGGGAGGATGACCAAATGGCGATAAATAACCATATAAAAATGAATTTTACTAGCAATAGTGAGAACATTGGTATTGCCAGAGTAACGGCTGCTGCTTTTGCCGCCCAAGTGGATTTGACTTTAAATGATATTGAAGAAATTAAAGTAGCACTGTCTGAAGCGATATCCAACGCCATCATCCATGGTTATGGAGATATAGTCGGTGAAGTGGAATGTGAAATGTTTCTGTCTGATGATATACTAGAATTTATCGTTACAGACTATGGTGTAGGAATTGCTGATATAGAATTAGCGCGGCAACCGTCCTACTCATCTGATCCGGAGCGGATGGGTCTGGGATTTGTATTTATGGATTCGTTTATGGACGAATTGTCGGTAGAATCGGCTTTAGGAAAAGGGACGACTGTGCGGATGATAAAGAAGATAACAAATGATAAGGCTCATTAGGTGGCTTTATGTTGGATGATGAAAATTTCAAGGTACTGCTTAAGGCGGCTCAGGCCGGTGACGAGGCCGCTAAAGAGTGGATTTTAAAGAATAATCTTAATCTTGTACGTAGCGTGGTGCACCGTTTTATGAATCGAGGATATGAATGGGACGATTTATTTCAGGTCGGTTGCATTGGTTTGATTAAGGCTGTTGATCGTTTTGATACTAGTTTCAGTGTTAGATTTTCTACTTATGCCGTACCAATGATTATTGGTGAAATTCGCCGCTTTTTAAGAGACGATAGTCCAATTAAGGTGAGTCGGCCTGTAAAAGAAATGGCGTATCGGGTACATCGGGCTCAGGAAAAGTTGCAGGGTGTTCTTGGGAGGGAACCTAACATTAGCGAGGTTGCAAAGGAATTAGCGTTGCCGCCGGAGGAAGTTGTTGCTGCCTTGGAGGCAATTCAGCCGATTGCTTCTATCTATGATCAGGTTTTTCATGATGATGGCGATCCTATTCACCTTTTAGATCAGCTTACTTATACAGATGGGCAGGATAATGCTTATTTTGAAAAATTGGCGTTGAGAGAAGTATTGATGCGCCTGCAGCCTCGAGAGCGTTTAGTGATTCATTTAAGGTTTTTTGAAGACAAAACTCAAGCGGAAATAGCTGAAAAAATTGGATTGTCACAGGTACAAGTATCGAGAATTGAGAAACACGCATTAAAAATAGTGAAAGAGCATTTGCAGACCTATTAACTTAGCGGTCTGATTTTTTTTTATTAAAAAAGCCATAATAAATACAAGTAAGCATCAGAGGCTAGAAATTATTAGGAACGACAAATTAACTTTGAGGTGAGTAAAATGATTAATGTAAAGAGGTGGTGTTTGGCAATTTTGGTTTTTTTCGTGTTGGTTATTAGCAGTGCTGCAGTCTGGATAGTTTATTATGGCAATATCGCCCCCAAAACTCCCCTGAGGGCTAAACAGGTTACATCAGAATATGTCGGCTTTTGATGAGCGGTAGTGAATGGTCAAAATCTAAAGCATAAAAATCAGTGTATTGCACACAATAAGATTGAAAACAATTATTTTAGCTAAAGGAGGAAGCGGGATGGGAGTTGTAAAAGTAATTGAATTAGTAGGTACTTCACGGCATAATTGGACCGATGCCGTAGACAACGCTGTGATGGAAGCATCAAAGTCGACAGATGATATACTTGGAGTCGAAGTGACTAATTTTACTGCCAATATTGATGAGGGGCGGATCTCCGAGTATAAAGCAGATGTAAAAATTGCCTTTGCTAGCCATTAGAAAAAAGCGAGGATTCCCTAGATGTAATAGGGTGTCCTCGCTTTTTTCTATTTACGATAAGGTATCTTTAACTGATAGCAGATGAATGATTTAGACATGTGGTGGCTACAATAGAAGTGAAGATAATATATTTAAGGAGGGATGTTGTGGTCAGTATGGATGGCAAAAGAGAAGAGCAAACGTTTAATGAGCAGTATCAGAGAATGGTCGATGAGATTAAACCTAAACCTACGCTGATGAAAAACCTGATATGGGCGTTTTTCATTGGTGGTTTAATATGCACTATTGGTCAAGTGTTTCAAAATTACTTTATTGGTTTGAGCCTTACCAAGAAAGAGGCTGCTGCTGCAACATCAGCGGTTATGATTTTTCTGGGAGCATTTTTTACCGGATTGGGCGTTTATGATGAGTTGGGGCAGAGAGCCGGTGCTGGGTCTGTAGTTCCGATTACTGGATTTGCTAATTCGATTGTCGCTCCAGCAATGGAATTTAAGCGAGAAGGTTATGTTTTTGGAATAGGAGCTAAAATGTTTGTTATAGCAGGACCGGTTATCGTCTATGGGTTAATTACTGCAGTTGTTTCAGGATTTATATATTGGCTGTTGCGTTAGGGGGGATCTTAGCTTGAATAAAAAGCGTGGTCAACAAAGCGTGGTCTTTTCAATACCGCCAATACTTAAAGCTACGGCAGCAATTGCCGGACCTATGGAGGGGGAAGGTCTATTAGCCGGTTATTATGATCAGGTAATGGAGGATGATCTTGCTGGGTATGATAATTGGGAAAAATGCGAGTCCTATATGATGGAGCAGGCAGTAACTACTGCTGTGAAAAAAAGTGGTCATTTTATGATGGATATAGATTTTTTGCTTGCTGGTGATCTTTTGAACCAACTTATTGCAACTAACTTTGCTATGCGAAGCCTTGGACGCCCTTATTTGGGACTATATGGTGCCTGTTCTACGATGGCAGAGTCTTTGATGATAGGGGCGATGTTATTGGACGGAGGTTTTGGGAATAAAGTTGTTGCTACGGTTTCCAGTCATCATAATACTGCCGAGCGTCAGTATCGTTACCCTACTGAACTTGGAGTACAACGGCCGCTTGTTGCTCAGTGGACTGTCACGGCTGCAGGGGCGGTTGTTATGGAAAATGGTACCGATGGTCCTAAGGTAACTGCAGCAACTATCGGAAAAATTATTGATGCAGGTATCAAAGATCCAAATACTATGGGACCGGCTATGGCTCCGGCCGCAGTTGACACAATTTGGCAACATATTCAGGATATCGGACGAGAACCAGCCTACTATGATATGATCTATACTGGCGATTTGGGGAAGGTTGGTAAAGAACTGGTTATTCGACTTTTCAGGGAGAAGGGAATTGATATATCCAGAAATTATGAGGACTGTGGTTGCATGATTTATCGTGAAGATCAGGATATCCACTCAGGAGCAAGCGGATGCGCTAGTTCGGCAGCGGTATTATGTGCTTATCTTTATCCGCAGCTTGCAGCCGGAAAATTAAAAAAGATTTTGTTTGTTGGTACCGGGAGTTTACATAGTCAAACTTCGTATCAGCAAAAGGAGTCCATACCATGTATTGCCCATGCTATAGCAGTGGAAGTATAGGAGGAAAGGAATTGCAAGTATATTTAATGGCCTTTATTGTTGGCGGCCTCATTTGTATTGTGGGACAACTATTAATGGATTTAACACCACTGACGCCTGCACATATCTTGGTTTTGTTTGTAGTTCTGGGAGGGGTGCTGAGTGCGCTGGGGCTTTATCAGCCACTGGTGGATATTGGTGGAGCCGGAGCGACTGTTCCGTTACCAGGCTTTGGATATAGCATGGTAAGCGGTACTTTTGAAGAAATTGATAATGCTGGATTTATCGGGATTTTCAGCGGTGCGTTAAAGTCGGCAGCCGTTGGCATTACTGCAGCGGTGATTTTCGGATTCACTATGGCGGTATTGTTTAATCCTAAGGGGTGAGTACTATGCTCGCTGTCGATATTGTTGGTCTGGTTTTTACAATTTGTTTGGTTGGCGCTCGCTATCCGCATTATGTACTTATTGCAGCAACAATTCATGAGATTGGCCGGATTATGATGACTCTGTTTTTGCATGATAATATTGGCACAGTTATAGCAGCGGGTGCTTTTGGAACAACGGTAGCTAGTAATCTTAAGAGCAACTGGCATGGTATTCTTATAACATTTAGCGGTCCGCTGGCCAATTATATTGTTAGTGCCACTATTGGAGGAATCGAATTAGAGACGACGAGACGGCTGTTAAATCCTCTGGGACCGGTTAGGCATCCGTTCGCGGTGGTAAATCTCAGGTTGGCGTTGTTATCAGTTTTTGTTAGTACCTGGCTATTATTTCAGTAAGCGGGTGATAGAATGAGAATGTCGCCACGGCGGCCATATACAAAACGTCACCAAAATGAGAATTTCGGTGAATTCAAAAGAGGTAATGAGTCTGAAACAGAAGGTTATCAACAAGAGCGCGGTACTACTATCGATAATAGTAATGATGATGACAGGGTGATTACTGACATGGCCAAAGGATTTGCTTTGGCTCAGGCGAAGATTAATAATACATCAGATGATTTGGCGGATAGAGAAATGATGCAGCTTTTACAAAATATTAACCGCCAATTAGAAAGCTTATCCAAAAAGGAAAGTGGAAATTCCAGCGGAAAAGAAAACGCAACTATGGCAACTATGAATCAAAATGCTAGTAGTGTACAAAATACTGGTCAGTCATCTGCTAGCAACACTGCAAGTGGAAATAATTCTAGTGGACCAATTGGAGAACAGCCGGACGATAAATTGCGTGTTTTATTTAGTAATTTATTTCAGGAAAATAATAATAATAATAATAGTGGTAATTCGAGTAAACAACCTGTTAATAAGAGTAATAGCAATATGCCTTCTGACAGTAATATAAGTAATAAAAGTAGTAATAGTAGTAATAGTAGTGGGACTCTGGCTCAGACGGCGGCTCAAGTATTATCTCAAGCCCAATATGAATTATCGGAGGAGTTAAGAAGTAGCCTTAATAAGCTTAAGCAGGTCATTGACGAAAGTGAAAAAATAGCAAATAGAATTAGCATGATATTAGAAGAGGAAAATAATCAAGAGCAGTCGTGAGGTGAAGATATTGCCGGATAAAGTTAGGGTCATTTTAATTACTGATGGCGATCGTTGTGCTCAGCATGTTGTAGAAAGTATCGGGGCTCAGTTGGGATTAAGATGTATTTCAGCTTCTGCAGGTAACCCTACGCCGATTGAAGGTGAAGAGATTGTTAGATTACTTAAGACAGTTCCCTATGATCCGGTGCTAGTAATGTTTGATGACCGGGGGCGTCGTGATAAAGGAAAAGGGGAAACAGCCCTGGAATATGTTGCTTGCCATCCAGATATCGAAGTACTAGGCGCGGTAGCTGTTGCTTCTAATACACCAGGAATTGAAGGTGTACCTGCTGACATATGCGTAAACGTTAGTGGTGATATAACTAATGTTTCAGTAGACAAAGACGGTCGTGAGAGGCCTAAACGAGGTGATAAACCGCTTGTAAGCGGCGATACAGTTGATGTATTAAATACAGTAGATGTGCCGGTTATTGTCGGTGTTGGCGATATTGGGAAAATGGATAAAGCTGACGATATCCGCCGGGGATCGCCAATAACGCGTAAGGCAATCGAAGAAATATTAGCACGAAATGGGATACAGACTGAACAAAATCGGTAGTACTACTCTTTAACACATAAAAATGCTTCCACATATTTATAGGTGGAAGCATTTTTATGTGTTTTAAGTTCCACGGTAATATTCTCGAATTTGGGCTATGCTACTATTAATATCAGTTAGTTTATCATCGGCGTTACCCTTGTTTTCTTCGTTAATTGCATCTTTTATTTGATTTATATAAGAATGGGTTTTAGTTATTTCCCCTATAATACCGAACTTCTCTAAGCCGGGTTTGCTTTGTTTCCAAGTAGTATCCAGTGCTTTGACTTTGACTGATGCTTTAGACCAGTTCTTTTCTTCAACATAAAAACTGGTGCTACGGACTGCATTGCCAATAGTGATTATGTCCGCTAATGGTGACAGCTTATGCAACTTTGCAATATCACTGATAGTTGCCATAAATTTGTTCAAATTCTCATATGACGCTGTAACCTGTTTCTCGGTTATGGCTGTGGAAAGTTTGTTCAAGGCTTCATCGCCTAAAGCTACTGTTTTTTCGTCGCCTACTGATAGCTTTGTTTCTTGCCAGGACGATACTAAATTAGCTAAACCTTCTTCTGTTTGAGCCCAGTTTTCTTTATTGATTCCTTCGAAAGTTAATCCGGCAATTGTTTCTAGGTCATATAGCTTGGCCGGGGCGGGAGAGAGTAGTTCAATAATAGGTTTATTGGGCTTGGTTTTTGTTAGTTTGCCTGTAGGGCCTGAGTCAGTTTGATTAGCAGTTAGACCGCATCCTGTGGAGAGCATAGAAAAAAGGATGAGTTGTAATGTCCATATATTTAACCAGTGTCGCAAAAGCAATATAATCCCTCCTTTAACAATAGGTTGCTTCCCAAAGCAGGACTTTATTCTGTTTGTTAGGATATTGACACTGAGCACTGTATATAATAAAATAATAAGAAATTGAATATGTGTGTTGCATAGAGGCGCGGGTAATTATTAGTATGAGTGGCGAGTCCTGCCAGGACATTGACCCATTCAAAAAGGAATTTCCGCCGAAGCATAAGTTTCGGGCTGAAAATTATGCTGGGCTTGTGGCTGAAGAAGCGCAAGACTGTCACCCAAAGTGTTCCCAATTTTGGGTGGAGAGCTATCTCACGGGTAACTGGGTATTATACGGTTGTGAGATATGCTTCACAACTTTTTTATTTTTTATTGTGACATTGAAAGGAGAAGCCCCTGTGAAATTACATGGTACAATGAAAGTTAGCGATCAAGGACATTTGGAAATAGGCGGATGCGACACTGTAGCTTTAGCAAAAGAATTTGCTACTCCGCTTTATGTTATGGATGAAGAGAAAATACGCTCAAATTGCCAGGAGTATGTACAGGCCTTTAAAAAGTATTATCCGAATTCAGAAGTGATTTACGCCAGCAAGGTTTTTTCAACCTTGGCAATGTGTCGGTTGATTGCTGAGGAAGATATGGGCTTAGATGTTGTTTCAGGCGGAGAACTTTTTACTGCAATTAAAAGTGGATTTCCAGTTAGCCGAATATACTTTCATGGCAATAATAAGTCGCCGGAAGAACTAGAAATGGCACTTGAGGCACAAGTGGGCCGGTTTGTTGTTGATAATTTTTATGAGCTAGGGCTATTGAATGAACTGGCTAAGCATCGCAAGATAAAGGCCAAAATTTTACTAAGGGTCTCACCCGGTATTGACGCTCATACTCATCATTACATCAAAACAGGTATGATTGACTCGAAGTTTGGTTTAGCAATTGCTAATGGGCAAGCTATGATGGGGATTGAGAAGGCATTGAGTATGAAAAATGTGGAACTAAAAGGTATTCATTGCCATATTGGATCACAGATTTTTGATTTAAAATCATATCAGGAAGCTGCTCAGACCATGATGGGTTTTTTGAAAGAGGTAAAAGACAGCACCGGGTTTGTGGCGCAGGAATTGAACTTAGGCGGCGGGCTTGGAATTTATTATAGTGAAGGTGATACTCCTCAGTCTATTGCAGAAATGGTGATGACTATTTCTGATGCAATAAAGGCTTCTGCCTTGCTTCATAATTTATCTTTGCCTAAGATTATCGTCGAACCTGGGCGATCAATTGCCGGTGAGGCGGGAATTACGCTTTATACCATAGGTTCGATTAAAGACATTCCCGATGTTCGTAAATATGTGGCTGTGGATGGAGGCATGACAGATAATATTCGTCCTGCCCTGTATCAGGCAAAATATGAAGCTGGTATAGCAAACAAAATGAGTGTCCCGGCTGAAGAAGTAGTGTCAATTGCAGGTAAGTGTTGTGAATCTGGCGATATGCTGGTTTGGGATGTGGAACTTCCAAGAGTTGAAGCTGGTGATATTCTGGTGGTTTCTTCAACTGGTGCGTATAATTATTCGATGTCAAGCAACTACAACCGCAATGTTAAGCCAGCGGTGGTGTTTGTTAATAATGGAAAAGCCGATATAGTGGTTAAGCGGGAAACTTACGCTGATTTAATTCGTAATGATGTTGTTCCCAATAGAATGCAAGATAAAAAGGCCTGTCTGGCGTGAGCGATTTTTAGTCAGGGATATTCGGGCTTGTGCCAGTAAGGTCTGGTGCAAGCCGCTTTATTTTTATAGCTAGGTGTGACTTGGTTTTTACGCCAAGTCTTTATTATTTAGTTGGATGACATTTCTTTGTAAAATTTGGTTGAGTAAGGTTTTTTTGTTAAATATTGCTGGCTGATCTAAGCTGTGTTTTCGCATCAGATTTATGTTGTTTTTGCCGAAATACCGGTCGCAGTGCTTGCGCATCTCGTGATAATGTGCCAAAATAAAAAGGAGTGCCAATACACTCGGTTTATGGCGAGCTAGTGTCGCGTGAGGACGAGTTTTTTCTTTTATCGCTACTGTGTCTGCCAGTAATTCAGCTATTTAGAGGAGGATATATAGTGTTTGGTTTTAGTCCTGATGCGATATTTCAAATTCCAGCGTTATTAATTGCTTTAACTGTTCATGAATATGGTCATGCTAGGGTAGCAGTATCTTTAGGCGATCCTACACCTCGTGCTGCTGGTCGCCTTACCTTGAATCCTATTCCTCATCTTGACGCAATAGGTTTATTGATGCTTTGGCTTGCACATTTCGGCTGGGCTAAGCCGGTTCCAGTCAATCCTTATAATTTGCGTAATGGTAAACGTGGTATGATGTTGGTGTCTTTTGCCGGCCCTGGTTTTAACTTCATTACCGCTTTTATTTGTGCTGTGGGATATAGCTTTCTATCAAATATGCATATATTAACAATCGAAGTTGCAAAAGTTATCCAGTGGACATATATATTTAATTTAGCTCTGGCGGTATTCAATTTAATACCATTACCGCCGCTAGATGGATCAAAAATTGTAAGCGAATTTTTGCCTGTTAGACAGGCGAATGCTTATGAAAAGATTGCCACATATGGGCCAATTATTCTAATCGTTTTAGTATATATTGGGGTGGTAGGAGCTATAATTAATCCAATAATTGGGTGGCTTGATTATTTGATTAAGTTTGTTATATCTTTAATTTTATAGAGCAGGGAGAGTTGATTTTTAATGAGTAAGGGTCGTATTTTTAGCGGTATGCAGCCATCCGGTAAATTTCATCTGGGAAATTATTTGGGGGCACTGGAAACCTGGGTTAAACTTCAGAATGAGTATGACTGCTTTTTTTCTATTGTTGACTGGCACGCATTGACTTCGGCTTATGAGGATACCAGTAAAATATCGGATAATATATACGAAATGGCTTTAGACTGGCTGAGTGCTGGACTTGATCCTGAGAAGAATGTAATTTTTGTGCAGTCGCAGGTTAAAGAACACGCCGAACTGCATCTTTTATTGTCGATGATTACCCCGTTATCATGGTTGGAGAGAGTGCCAACTTATAAGGATAAGTTGCAACAATTAGGCGCGATGGGTAAGGAGATCAATACATACGGATTTTTGGGGTATCCTGAGCTTATGACTGCCGATATTATTCTCTATAAGGCTGATACTGTACCAGTTGGCGAAGATCAGATACCACATCTTGAGTTAGCCAGGGAAATTACGCGGCGTTTTAATAACCTCTATCGACCAGTATTTCCAGAACCACAGGCTTCGCTCAGCCAAGCGGCTGTTTTGCCAGGAATTGACGGTCGCAAAATGAGTAAGTCTTATGGCAATGAAATCCCTTATGCTGCACCACCTGACGAGCTAAGAGCCAGGGTTCGTTTGATGGTAACTGATCCGCAGCGTGTAAGAAAAACTGATCCAGGCAATCCTGACGTTTGTACTGTTTATACTTTTCATAAAATCTTTAATAAAGAGGAAACTACCGACATTGAGACCAATTGCCGCCATGCGGGAATCGGTTGTGTTGACTGTAAAAAGAAATTGGCAGAAAATATGGTTGTTGCACTGGCTGATATATATACCAGACGTATAGAGCTTGAGGCTAATCCAAAGCGAGTTAGGGAAATATTGGCTGCAGGTGCTGAAAGGGCCCGTAAAGTGGCGGCAGTTACGATGGAAGAAGTTCGCAGCGCTATGAATATTTGAAGTTATGACAGAATGTAAAATCAAGTTGCAAAGCTTTGAGGGACCGCTGGCATTATTAATTCATCTGATCGAAAAAAATCAGTTAGACATTTATGATATTCCGATAGCTGAAGTAACTGAACAGTATTTGGCCTATCTTCAGGCTATGGAACAATTTAATATCGATATTGCCAGTGAATTTCTGGTAATGGCTGCAACGCTGCTCCAGATCAAGTCAAGAATGCTTTTGCCAAAACCGCCACCGTCGGATGATCTTATTATAGATGATGATGACCCTAGGCAAGAGCTTGTTGACAGGCTGCTCGAATATCGGCGTTACAAGCAGGCGGCTACACTTTTAGAAGATATGCATGAAAAAAGGGGAAAAATGTTTTTCCGGCCTTTGCAGGATTATGGCACAAAAATTGTTTTGCCTGAAGGTCTTAAACTTGATGATCTTATTACTGCTTTTGCTGCGGTTTGGGAAAGTGTCGCAGCTGATTTTGCTTTTATATCAAGAGAAGAAATCAGTGTTCAGGATAAAATGCAGGATATCATTTATCTTTTGCGGAAAAATGATGGACGCTTGGAGTTCAGCCAGTCTTTTATTCGAAGCGGATCACGCACCGAAATGGTGACCGCTTTCATGGCGCTGTTAGAACTTATTAGGTTGAAACGGATTAATATTTGTCAGGAATACAGCTTTGGCCCGATTTATCTTACGTGGGGAGAGGTAGTCGAGTGATGTTTTATCGCCATTTGAAAGGTCATATTGAGGCGCTCTTATTTGCTCATGGCGATCCAATATCGGCTGACAAATTTGCTGTGATGCTGGAGATTGACAGGGAAAACGTTGTTCAATTGGTGGAAGAGTTAAAGCTGGATATGGTTGGTGATCAGCGTGGACTCAAGATTACCGAAGTTGCTGGTGGCTATCAGCTTTGTACAAAACCTGAACTGGCACCAGTTTTGGACAAATTAGTGCATATACAGGAAGCGAAACTGTCAATGGCGGCAATGGAAACACTTTCAATAGTAGCATTTAAACAGCCGGTTACTAGGCAGGAAATCGAGAATATTCGTGGCGTCAAAGTCGATGGAGTGGTAAGTACTCTTTTGGAGCGAGGCTTGATAAAAGAGGTAGGTCGTAAAGATGCTATTGGCCGACCAATTTTGTTTGGTACTACTGACGAATTTCTGAAATGTTTTGGCTTGAAAACTCTCGCTGAGCTACCTAAGTTGGCAGAACTTATCGAACCTGAAGCGGAAGAATGATCTGCATCATATTATATTGGTAAATAAGTGCATAAAATGGAGGGCGAATGTCGCCCTCCATTTTTAATGTGCAGGTATAGAATTTGTTGAGCTCTTTAAATCATTTGTGTTTGCAATATTTGCTTTTGCGGCTTCTTCTTCAACCATCTGATCAGCAGCATCTTGGTGTGGCGGAATATTGAAGGCGGCCTCTAAGATTTTTCTGGCAATCGGCGCCGCCGAATCGGAACCGAAGCCCCCTTGTTCAACTAAAACCGCTACAACTACTGTTGGATTGTCAAATGGGGCATAGGCCACAAACCAACCATGATCATCTCCATGTGGATTTTCCGCCGTGCCTGTCTTACCAGCAATCGAAATTGGGAAACCGTCAAATACATATGCGGCCGTGCCTCCTGGTAGGGCAACATCATGCAAGGCGCCACGGATTAAGTTTAGATTGCGTTCTGAGATGTGGACTTGACCAACTTCCTCAGGGTCAAAGGTTTTAACGACAAATCCATCAGGAGCAAGTTCTTTACTTACTAGATATGGTTTATAGCGATGGCCGCCGTTGGCGATTTGTCCCATAACCGTAGCCATCTGTAATGGTGTTGCAAGCTGAAATCCCTGACCAATGGCGGCGTCAAATGTTTCTGATAAATACCAGTCTTCGCCATACACTTTTTCTTTATAGCGTCTATTGGCAACCAGCCCGTCCGCCTCTCCCGGTAAATCTATGCCTGTAACTGCTCCAAGTCCGAACATCCGAGCGTATTTTTCTAAGTTATCAATACCAAGACGGTTGCCCATTTCATAAAAATACACGTTATCGGATTTTGATAATGCTGTGCTAAAATTAATCCAGCCCAAGGCTTCACCTGCAGCGTTGGTTTTAGGAATTAGCCAGTGATATCCAATATCAAGGATTTTTTCCTCGGGGGTTACTTTTCCTAATTCTAATGCTGCTGTACCTGTAACGATTTTAAATGTTGAACCAGGTGGGTATTCACCGGAGATTGCTCGGTTTTGCATGGGGTTGAACGGATTATCATTGATTTCCTTCCAGTTTTTTGCTGAAATTCCTCCATTAAACATGTTTGGATTAAACGTTGGTCGGCTGACCATGGCTAAAATCTCACCGGTATTCGGATTCATAACAACAGCGGCCGCAGCCTTGGCATTTGGATTACCCAGCCTAGTTTGTAGATATCTTAGGCGATTATCAATTGCTTCCTCGGCAGCTTTTTGAATCTTGGCATCGATGGTGAGGACAAGACTATTGCCAAGAATTGGATCCTTTTTATCAAGCATTCGGACTGGACGACCAGTGACATCGACTTCCACCTGGCTGCCTCCGTCGACGCCGCGGATATCTTGGTCAAATACTTGCTCCAGGCCGAATTTACCAACTATATCACCTGATTTATACCCTAACGGTTTTTTCTTTTCTAGTTCAGCGTCGCTGATTTCGCTGACATAGCCAAAGATATGAGCTCCCAACGCTTTATTGATATAGTTTCGCACCGATTGGATTTCAATAATTACACCCGGAAGTTCATCTTGGTGTTCTCTTATTTTTGTTATAATGTCTGGCCCGATATCATTCTTAATTCTCATCGGTTCAAGTGGGTTATCAAGTTTAGCTACCTTCTGGCGGATATCCTCGGGTTTCATTTGCAGAAAACTGGCAAGTTTGATAATGACATCGTCACGTATCGGACCATCAATAGGTACTAAGGATACAGTGAAGCCGGGCCGATTGGATACAAGAGGTACACCGCTCCGGTCATAGAATAGACCACGGGGGGCCATAATCGGCATAAGTTTAATCCGGTTGTTATCAGCCAGACGCTTATAGTCCTGACCGTAGGCAATCTGCAAAAAAGCTAAGCGAATTGTAAGTAAAGTAACAATGAATATGACAATATACCCTAATATTGCTATACGTTGATTTTGATCTCTGTCGGTCATGAAATGCATCCTTTCGTTTTTGGTCTAAACACTAGTACGGCAAAAAAAATAAAGCTTAACAAATTTCGAAAGTGATAACAAAAATAAAGATCAGTATGACTGATGAAGGAGAGTATTTTGAGCAGATAATTTAAGAATTATTTATCAAAAATGTTGTTCGACATAACCTGGAGTTATTCCTCTCGGTAAGTTTTTCTACTATGGGCGATAATTTGAATGATAAAAGTTGTTTAACGCCACAATAGTATTACTGACGTATTAGGGGGCGGGGCTAGGATGGATATTTGGCTTGCTGCTGTGATAGCAATGGTGGTATTCACCTTTGCCGTTTATCGCATTAAAATTTATATTGAACTAGTATATACTCGTCAGGATGCGGATGATCAGCTCTTAGTTAGGGTTTGGTTACTTTACCACTTGATTGAATATCAGATGGAAGTACCTATGCTGGAACTTTATGATATGAGTAGCATACTTTTGACTAAGTCTGAAATTGAGGTTTCAGATTCTAAAATATCTACCATTACAAGGCGGGAAAAAAGATTTCTTGGCAAGGTATGGGGAATATTCCTTCATCGTCCAAGAAAATGGCATGCAATGTTGCGGCAATTTAGTTACTATTCTAAACTTTACGCAAAAATGATGAACAGATTAATGGGAGAGATTAGCTGCGAAAGAATAGTGGGGAAGACTCGGGTTGGAGTCGGAGATCCTGCCTTAACTAGCCTGGTAGTTGGCCTGATGTGGGCGGCTATAGGCCATATTTATTTATTGATGCATCAGCGGCTTAAGGATACCGCTAAGCCGTCTTTTCATATAACGCCTGATTTTAGGAACTTGAGTGTTGATGTAAAATACCAATGTATAATCAGTGTCAGAGTGGGTAATGTTATAAACGCGATATTGACCTTCGTTAATTTTCCACTGAAGGAGGCAACTGATAGTGGCCGAACATCCTATACAGAGTTTGATGAAAACGGCAATGGAAAGCATTAAAGGAATGGTTGACGTTAACACAATTGTGGGTGATGCTGTAGAAACATCAGATGGAACGGTAATTATTCCTATTTCACGGGTTACGTTTGGTTTTGCTGCCGGAGGCGGTGATTTTGAGTTTGAAGAAGCTGAGCAAAAGGATAGTGGGCATCCTTTTGGTGGCGGTAGCGGGGCTGGAGTTAGTGTTAAGCCAGCGGGCTTTTTAGTTTGTTCACCCAGTAGTGGTATACGGTTTATGCCAGTAGAAGGAAATGTTCTTTACGATCGGATTATTGATATGGTTCCACAGGTTTTAAACAAGATACAAGAGATTGCAGGACAGTTTGTTTATAATGATGAAAGTCGGGACGAAGTGCATAAGGATGTTATTCTAGATACGGAGCACTCAGAGTAATAGACAAAAACCGCACCAAGGTGGTGGTGCGGTTTTTGTCTATTTTGAAGGTTTAATAATTTACTGTAAGTCTTCTAACTTTTCTTTAATCTTAGTAGCGTGAAGTGCTTCGGCTTCAGCAAAGTGCCGATACATTTTGGCAACATCCTGATCCGGAAGTTGCTCGGCAAATGTCTGATAATCTCTTACTAGTTCCTGTTTTTGGGTAAGTGTACTCTGCAAAGTTGCTTTTAGGTCAAGTAATCCCATAATTTTCACCTCCTTAGCCTGGATATATTATTTCCTGAGGTGTTATAATCATATACAGGTTTTGACGTTTGAAAAAAATATCAGTATAATGTAAACTAACTCTGTAAACTATTTTAGAAAGGGATATTAATGCTTAAGCGAACAGTTATTATAGTGTTAGCATCTTTTTGTATCTTTTCACCAGCGGCATTGGCGGCCGAGGAACTGCAAGTGACAGCAAAATCAGCCATAGTAATCGAAGCATCTACTGGAAAAGTTTTGTATGCTAAAAATGTCAATGAGAGAATGTATCCGGCTAGCACGACAAAAATGATGACATTGATTGTTGCACTTGAGAAGGGAAAATTAGATGAATTAGTCAAAACCAGCCGTAATGCCTCAGAAACAGAAGGGTCGTCGCTTGAACTGGCTGACGGCGAATCAATGAGATTACTTGACTTATTATATGGGATGATGCTTATTTCTGGTAATGATGCAACGGTTGCAGTAGCTGAGCATATCGGTGGTTCGGTAGAAAATTTTGCAAAAATGATGACCGATACAGCTCATGCTATCGGAGCTGTAAATACGAACTTTGCTAATTCTAGCGGTCTTCCCAACCCTAATCATTATACTACTGCTGCTGATTTAGCAAAAATTGCCGCTTATGGTTATAAAAATCCGATTTTTGCACGTATTGTTGCTACAGAGCATATTATTATTCCCTGGCCAGGTAAAGATCATGATCGGGATTTATATAACGAGAATAAAATGTTAAGGCTTTATAAAGGCGGTAATGGAGTAAAAACTGGTTATACAGATGCCGCCGGGCCATGTCTAGTTTCCGGAGCAAAACAGAACGATATACAGTTGGTAGCTGTTGTATTAGATAGTGAGCGTATGTGGGATGATTCGATTAAGCTATTGGATTATGGTTTCAGTCAGTTAAAACCGATGGTGCTTATAAATGAGGGTGATATATTTAAGACCGTGAGAGTGAATGCCGGTAAAACTGATAATGTCCGTTTGGTAGCTAAGGATAAGGTTGTTATTCCCGTGTCTAATGGTGATGCAGATAAATTTTCCACGGTTATTGAGGCTCCTCAGGGAATAAATGCTCCGGTAGCAAAAGGGGCTCAGGTTGGTACTGTAAAGGTGCTCTATAATAACACTGAAGTAGCGTCTGTTGCATTAGTTGCTGATAACTCGATTGAGAGGAAATCATTTTTTGGTAAGGTATGGGGAGCTGTGCAGAGCTTTTTCTCGTATATCGTTAAAAATATTGCCTAAAATATAAACGCACCGCCAAAGCGGTGCGTTTATATTTTAGGCAGGTGTTCATTGCGATTCTTATGTTCTAGTGACAATATAATTATCATACTTTCTCATAAGGAGGGGAGGAGGGAATATGATAAATTATATCTGGGTGCTGCTTATGGCTGTTGGTATTATTTATGCAGCACTAAATGGACGAATTGATCAGATGACTACGAGTGCTATAAATGCGGCAAATAGTGCTGTAGGACTGTCATTTAAACTTATCGGGGTTATGTGCTTATGGCTGGGTGTTCTTAAAATCGCAGAAGTTGCAGGTATGGTACGAGCCTTAGCGGTTTTGATTGGACCGGTAGTCCATTATATTTTTCCTAGTGTGCCGCGCC
Organism: Bacillota bacterium; assembly: GCA_017889635.1. Taxonomy (GTDB): domain Bacteria; phylum Bacillota; class Negativicutes; order Sporomusales; family CTSoil-080; genus CTSoil-080. The sequence continues at coordinate 95,693 of JAGGAC010000008.1, forward strand.
GGCACCCGGCGATGGGAGCTATCATCATGACTATTAGCGCCAATATGATGGGATTGGGGAATGCTGTGACTCCTCTCGGAATCAAGGCAATGAGTGAGCTACAAAAGCTTAATAAGGACAAGGAGTCAGCTTCGCCAGCCATGTGTACAATGCTAGCACTTTGTACCACCGGATTTACTTTGGTTCCAGCCACTATTATTGCCATTAGGGCTGCTGCCGGTTCAGTTAGTCCAGCCGAGATAGTTGGGCCGACTATGGTGGTAAGCTTTATAGCAACGGTTTTTGCATTGGTCTTTGACCGTGTTTGCCAGGCAGTGTTTTCCTCCCGCAATAGGAGGCTGTAAAATGATCGCTGAATTGTGCACTAATTTGTCTAAATGGGCTATTCCGCTAATATTATTGTTTATTCCTTTAGTCGCACTTTTTCGACGGGTCAGGGTTTATGAAGCGTTTGTCGAGGGCGCAGCCGAGGGCTTTTCTAATGCAATTCGCATTATGCCGTTTTTAGTGGCAATGATGGTGGCAGTAGGTATTTTTCGTGATTCAGGTGCGTTGGATAAATGTGTTTCGGCTTTAAGTCCATTTCTTTTTAAATTTGGTATTCCTGCAGAACTTGTGCCTCTTGCGGTTATGCGACCGTTATCAGGAACTGGGGCAATTGGTGTGACAACTGAACTTTTAAATGCTCATGGGCCAGACTCGATGGTGGGGAGAATTGCTTCTACGGTACTTGGTAGTACCGATACAACTTTTTATGTTTTGACAGTGTATTTTGGCGCGGTAGGGGTAGTCAAACCGCGCTATTCAATAGCAGTAGGATTGATTGGCGACTTGATAGGATTTATTGGTTCAGTGTTTATCTGTAAATTGTTGTTTTAGGTTTGTAAAAAATAGGGAGTACTAGTTCCAAAAATTTTTGGTACTAGTACTCCTTTTTCTTATGGTGGTGCAAAGGATAATAGTTTACTCCCTGAGTGGCACTTTACGCATATTAGAATAGACTGTAGTGTGATTAGAATAGCGGATGGGGGGAATTCAATGATCAAGGTAGTGGTTGCCGGAGGTGGTTGGTCAGGTTGTGCGGCGGCACTGGCTGCGGCGAAGGCTGGTGCACAGGTACTTGTATTAGAACGTACTGACATGCTGCTCGGCACCGGACTTGTTGGTGGTATATTCCGCAATAATGGTCGTTATACTGCTGCAGAGGAAGCTATTGCCATGGGTGGCGGAGATTTGTTTGTAGCTATGGATGCGAATGTCAGGCACAAAGGAATCAGTTTTCCCGGTCACCATCATGCTTCATTTTATGACGTTTGCAGCATGGAGCCGTTGGTGAAAAGAGTGCTCCAAAACTATGGGATAGATATAAGAACGCAGGCCAGAGTGGTGGATGTTCAAAAATATGCCAAGACGATACAAGCTGTGATACTTGATAACGGAGAAGTTATACCTGGTGATGTTTTTGTAGACACTACTGGTACGGCAGGGCCGATGGGGAATTGCCTGAAATATGGTAATGGATGTGCTATGTGTATATTGCGTTGCCCTACCTTTGGACCACGGCTCAGTTTATGTGCTAAAGCCCAAGTGAAGGAGTTTATGGGTCAAAAAACTGATGGTTCATTCGGCGCGATGAGCGGCTCTTGTAAATTAAATAAAGAGTCGCTTAGTTTGGAGCTAAGGGGTAAATTGGCTAAAGAGGGCGCAGTAGTATTGCCTGTTCCGCCAAATCTTATCAAAAGTGGTACACTGGGCAAGAAAGCCTGTTCCCAGTATGCTTTGCCAGAATATGCAGCAAATTTGGTTTTGATTGATACTGGTCATGTAAAGTTGATGACATCATATTTCCCCTTGAATGATTTACGGACATTGCCCGGTTTAGAGAACGCTCGCTATGAGGATCCTTATGGTGGGGGAGTAGGCAATTCAGTGCGTTATATGGGAATTGCGCCATGCAATAATAATTTGAAAGTGGATGGAGTTGACAATTTGTTCTGCGCTGGTGAGAAATTTGGCGTTTTGGTAGGACACACTGAAGCAATTGTTACTGGCCTGGTCGCTGGTAATAATGCAGTTAGACACTCGTTGGATATGCAGTATTTAACAGTGCCGCGAGTATTAGCAACAGGTGATTATATTTCATTTGTCAAGGAACAGATGATTAGTGAGGCTGGGCTAAGATTACGCTATACCTTTTCTGGGTCAGTTTACTTTGAACGAATGAAAGCAATCGGACTTTATGTTATCGATAGAGCTGAAATTGCAGACCGGGTGGAAAAAGCAGGATTAACTGATATATATAGCCGTTGTTTGGTTTAACAAGGAGGGGTAATGAGTGGCACGTAAGTTAAGCGCCAGTTGTATTGATTTACATTCTCCATTTTGTCCGTGTATATTGGCGGAAACTAACCATTGTATATTATGCAGTCATTTAAAGGGACAATCGACTTGTGATTGTAACTGGGCTGGGGTGTGCATATTGTATGAAAAGTATTGGCAACCGAAAATTTGTACAGATGAAAAGCCAACCGTAAGAATTGAAGTTGAGACAACAATATCCCGTAGAGAACTTATTGCAACCAATACGCATTTGCTTGGATTTACGGTTAACGAGTCGTTAGCAGCGGAACTTGGGAAAACAGGTTCTTTTGTTTTTCTCAAGCAGCCAAGTGATCCGGAGTTTTTTCATTTTCCAGTAGGAGTAATGAAAGTAAACGGTCGAATGGTAGAGGTTGTTATTGAAGATGTTGGCCCAAAATCTAAAAGGCTTTTAACAGGCGGGGAACAGATTGTTGTACGTGGCCCGTATTATAACGGTATATTGGGTCAACCTTGGATTGATAATATTACTTGTGGTACAATAATACTGGTGGTCGGAGGAATGGGGCAGGGCCCTGCTTTGGCGATCGGGACCAAGCTGTTGGCTAATCAGAATAATGTTATTGCTATTATAGCGCCAGGTAAAACGGAAAAGATATTTATTGGGCAGGAACTTCGGGAGCTTGGGGCAATGGTTTATGCGGTCGATTCTTTGAGACGGTCAGGTATGGGGATTCTTGGGCGGTTGTTTGAGGCCGGAGAAAAAATCGATCTGGTTGTTAGTACTGGGCCGGATGAACAGCATTACGGGGTTATTGCGGCTATGCAATGTGCTTCGGTAAACATTCCGATGGCTGCTACCAACAATGCTACTATGTGTTGTGGCGAAGGTATTTGTGGCAGTTGTCAGCGTGAAGCTGTTGATAATCGCACTCTTCGCATGTGTAAGGTTCAGACTGATTTTAGCCAGTTAGCTACGTAGTTATTACTATTTAAGGAGCGATTATGCAGGAGCGTTTGCAAAAAATTATTAGTCGGGCTGGGGTTGCCTCGCGGCGGCATGCTGAAGAACTTATTGTAGCCGGGCGGGTTAAGGTTAACGGGAAGGTTGTGACCGAACTAGGATGTAAAGTAGAGGTCGGAAAAGATCGTGTCGCTGTAGATGGGAAACTGCTTGCCAGTGAAAGAAAAGTTTATATTTTGATTCATAAACCTAAAGGTATAGTTACTACTTTAGATGATCCTGAAGGCCGGAGAACGGTAACAGAGCTTGTACGTGATATTCCGGAACGGCTTTATCCGGTGGGACGACTTGACTATAATACCGAGGGTCTCTTAATTATGACCAATGACGGCGATCTTACTCACGCGTTAACTCATCCTAGCCACAAGGTGTTTAAAACTTATATTGCCGAGATTGCTGGAATACCAACAGAAGAAAAGCTTGATCAAATCCGTATAGGAATACAGCTAGAGGACGGAGTTACCGCTCCGGCTAAAGTAAGGATTGTTGCTGTTGATCAGGCAAAAAATGTGGCAAAAATTGAAATAGTTATTCATGAAGGCCGTAATAGACAGGTCAGAAGGATGTTTGAAGTAATAGGCCATCCAGTTAATAAATTGAAAAGGGTACAATTTGCATTTTTGACGTTAGAGGGAGTTCGCCGCGGGCATTATCGGCGACTTTTACCGGAAGAGGTTTTGGCATTAAAACAGTTGGGTGTTAAGTAGAAATTTGATTATTGAATTAACTGCAGAAAGCTGTACATGGCAAGGATGGGATTTAATGAAAAACATTTTGATTGTCGGTGGCGGAGCGGCCGGACTAATGGCGGCGTATACAGCCGCCGCCGACGGTGGGCGGGTAACTTTATTGGAAAAGATGCCTGCTTTAGGTCGAAAGCTTTTAATTACCGGAAAGGGTCGCTGCAATATTACTAATACCTGCGATCTTTCTTCTTTTATAAAAAACATGCCCGGTAACGGGCCATTTTTATATAGCGCGTTAAATGCTTTTTCTAATCAGGCGGTTATGACCTTTTTGGAAGAGTGGGGCGTACCGGTAAAGGTCGAACGTGGGGGGAGAGTTTTTCCTGTCAGCGACAAGGCTCGCGACGTTGTGGCGGCTTTCGAACGAGCGCTGACAGCAGCGGCGGTAGAGGTGAAAACTGGAGTACAGGTAACCGAGATTTCGACCGAAGCTGGTGCCGTAACAGGCGTTAGAACCGCCAAAGGAATTACATATAGGGCTGATGCTGTAATTTTGGCTACCGGTGGTGCTTCATACCCTGGTACAGGCTCTTCTGGTGACGGTTACCGCATCGCTAAAGCGCTGGGACATGCTGTTGTGCCGCTAAAACCGTCTTTGGTGCCTCTTGAAGTAGCTGAAGATTGGATAACTGAGCTTCAAGGATTAGCTTTGAAGAATGTCTCAGCTACTGTACTTTTTGCAGGAATGAAACAGTCGAGTGAGTTTGGAGAAATGTTGTTTACTCATTATGGTCTGTCTGGTCCGATTGTTTTATCGCTTAGCAATGTAGTCTCAAGAGTGTTGCAACAGAAAGATAAGGGGGAGGTGCTTGTAGAAATTAATTTGAAACCGGCGCTTAGCTCTGAACAGCTTGATAAGCGTCTGCAGAGGGACTTTGCTAAATTTGCCCGTAAACAATTCAAGAATTCGCTTAATGAGTTGCTGCCATCACGGTTGATTGATATTATTATAGATTTATCACATATTGATCCGGAAAAACCAGTGCATCAGATTACAAAGGAGGAGCGCAACCGTCTGGTTTATGAGCTACAGCATCTTACATTTACAATAACTGGTACACGGCCTTTGGCTGAAGCGATTGTTACTGCCGGAGGGATTAATACAAAAGAAATTAACCCAAGGAGAATGGAATCCAAGTTGGTGAAGGGATTATTTTTAGCTGGTGAAGTTATTGACATTGATGGCTATACCGGGGGATTTAATTTACAGGCGGCATTTTCTACTGGTTTTGTTGCTGGTCGGGCGGCGGTGCAAGAATAATAATGGAAAGGCATGGTGAATAATATAGCCAACTATATTTGGAGGATTATGCCATGCGCAATATCAGAAAAGATTCTTCACTCAGCTGGGAAAGAAGGCTTATTATTTTTACAATAAGCTGTTTAGTGTTGTTGGTAGTGTCGCAGGTGTTGATGCTGAAAGAAACTCCACGCCGCTATTTATCCAGGGTTGATAGACTTGAAGGAGATTCTGTTCTACTGGAACAGCAAAACTACGTTGAAAATAAGGTATTAGAAGACGTCGATTTTCCGGCTGTAAGTTGGCTGGAGTTGCTTCGTCCGCATAAGATAATGACTGTTCGAATGATTCAACCTACGGCTGCGGATGATGTTTATGTTACAATAAATGGTAAGCCGGCTGGTGATTTTCGCCACGGTGAAGTCAGGGTAACGGTTTATGATGGTGATTATGTTGAAATCGATGCCCGTTTATTGCAGGAAATGGGACGGTTTGTTGTTAATGTACCTAAAAATGAAGTTTATTCTCCTGACGATGGTCGACTTATCGAAGGGAAGCTTGATCTAATTCCGATAGGAAAAGTGCGGTTTAAAGAGTAAAGCATGGAGGAATGTTCCTTTTTTAGCAGAATGTATATATTTTGTTGGATTATTAGAAAAAGCGGGGTACTGCATGAACAAAGTGATAAAGCCAACTGGCAAACTTAAGGGAACTTTAAATATTCCAGGAGATAAATCGATTTCTCACCGAAGTGTAATGCTGGCTGGGCTGGCTGGCAGTCCGGTAAAAATTACAAATTTTTTGCCTGCCGCTGATTGTCTATCAACTGTTTGTTGTATGCGGAGCCTCGGAGTTAGTGTTCAAGAGACCGGAGAAACCGAGCTTTTAGTAAAAGGCAATGGATTATATGGTCTGAAAGAGCCTGTTGACGTATTGGATGCCGGAAATTCTGGCACAACAATACGTCTTTTAACCGGTGTTCTTGCAGGGCAGCCTTTTTTTAGTGTGTTTACTGGCGATAATTCCCTGCGCCGGAGGCCGATGGCAAGGGTAATAACACCACTGACACAAATGGGAGCAAAAATACAAGGCCGAGAAAACTCTCGTTATGCACCATTTGCTATTATTCCAGCAGGGGGAATTAAAGGTATAGACTATGTTATGCCGATGGCTAGCGCTCAAGTAAAGTCTGCTGTGCTTTTAGCCGGGTTGTTTGCTGACGGGGAAACAACAGTCACAGAGCCGTACCTGTCGCGTGATCATACTGAGAGGATGCTTAGCACTTTCGGGGTTGTTATAAATAGAGAAAATCTAACTGTGCGAGTTTTGCCGCCGAAAGAATTATCGGCTCCGACGGAGATTGATGTTCCTGGGGATATTAGTTCGGCAGCCTTTTGGTTAGTGGCGTCTACCATTATTCCCGGGAGTAAGGTTCTTTTAAAGAATGTCGGGGTTAATCCAACTAGAACAGGAATTATCGATGTTTTAGTAAGTATGGGTGCTAATATAACATTGTCCAATCAACGTCTGGCTGGACAGGAGCCGGTGGCAGATATTGTTGTTGAAGCAGCGGAGCTTCGAGGCACTATTCTTGAGGCGGAAATTATTCCACGGTTAATTGACGAAATACCTGTGTTGGCTGTGGCCGCACTTTTTGCAAATGGACAGACTGTAATCCGTGGTGCTGAGGAGCTTAGGGTTAAAGAATCTGACCGTTTGAAAGCTATTACCCAAGAGTTAAGTAAAATGGGTGCTAAGATAATTGAAACGCCGGACGGACTTATAATTGACGGTCCGCAGTCACTCAAACCGGCTACTTGTGATGCGCATGATGACCATCGTATGGCGATGTCTCTGGCAGTGGCTGGTATGGCAGCAGATGGAGTGGAAATTACCGGACCGGAATGTGTTGCTATTTCTTACCCGCACTTTTTTAATGAAATAAACGCTTTAAGTCAGGAATAGACCGGAGGATACCTATGAAAAAGTTGATTGTTGCCATAGATGGTCCGGCAGGTGCCGGAAAAAGTACGGTTGCTAGGATTGTTGCTAAGCGTCTTTGTTATACTTACATTGATACAGGAGCTATGTATCGGGCTGTAACCTGGGACGTTATGCGTCGCCAAATTGCAGTGAATGATTCGGATTTGGTGGCAAAAGTTGCTGGAAACATTAAACTGCGGCTTGAATATAGTGGCAACGGCACGCTGGTATATGTTGATGACACTGATGTTACTGAGGTTATTCGTACTCCAGATATTTCTCGGATGGTTTCTGCTGTATCACAGATTGGCGGTGTCCGACAAGCCATGGTAGAGTTGCAGCGCAAAATGGCAGCTGGTGGTGGTGTTGTTATGGATGGCAGAGACATTGGTACTCATGTTCTGCCTAATGCCGATGTCAAGATTTTTCTAACTGCATCAATTGAGGAACGGGCTAGGCGGCGCTGGCTGGAGCTTACATCTAAGGGATTTAAAATTGATATTGAGGATTTGAAAAACGAAATTTCTTGTCGCGACCAGGCTGATTGTGAACGAGTCATTGCACCGCTTATTCAGGCCGAAGATGCTGTGGTTATTGATACAACTGCTTTGACGATTGAACAGGCAGTGGATAATATTTTATTATTGTGTGAGGCGATAGCCGGTGGTTTATAGCGTTTTACGTTTTATATTTATAGCGATATTAAAGTCGTTATTTCGTTATCGGGTTCTTGGTGTGGAGAACATCCCCTCTGAAGGCGGTATTATTGTTGCGGCAAATCACGTAAGTTATTGGGATCCGTTGGTAATGGGATGTGGTTTGCCTAAAACAAAGATAATTCATTTTATGGCTAAGGCAGAGTTATTTAAGGTTCCGATATTAGGGCAAATAATGACATGGGGCGGATCTTTCCCTGTACGCCGAGGTGCTGCGGACCGCACTGCGATCCGAACTGCTGTTGCAGTATTGGAAAAGGGTGATGCCTTCGGAATTTTTCCGGAGGGTACTAGAAGTAAAAATGGTAAGTTGCTTCCGCTGCAACCTGGAATGGCGATGATTGCTTTAAAGGCCAGGGTTCCAATTGTTCCTACTGCGATCATTGGCACATTGAAGTTCTCACAGGGGTCGCTATTGCCGCAATTGAAGGTTATTTACGGAAAACCAGTCGAAGCGGACAGTAGTAAAAGTGATAAAGAAAATGTCGAGTATCTTACTAATGTTGTTAGTCATGAAATTACTAGGCTGCTAAATGTTGAAGCTGAATGTCAAAAAGAAACTGCAAGTGGAAAAAGTAATAGCATCCAGTAGTTTTCAGGGAGGGAGTTTATTGCAAATTATTTTAGCGGAGCATCGCGGCTTTTGCTATGGTGTTGATAGGGCAGTAAATATGGCTAGAGAGTGGATAGGAAAAAAAGCGATAGTAGCTACCCTTGGGCCGATTATTCATAATCCGCAATTTGTTGAGCGTTTGGCTGAGCAGGGAGTTGGCGTTGTAGAAAAACTATCTGATATGTCAAGCGGAACTGTGATTATTAGGTCTCATGGAGTGGGACCAGAAGTATATGAGCAGGCTAAAGCAATGGGGCTGAATGTTGTTGATGCCACTTGTCCGCATGTTAGTAAAGCTCAACATGCGGCTGAGGAGTTGTGGAAGGCTGGTTATCAGGTGGTTGTAGTAGGAAATCGAGATCACCCTGAAGTTAGAAGTATTGCTGCCTGGACTGGTGACACAGCAGTGGTGGTAGAAACAATCAGCGAGGCGAAGGCTGTTGGCGAGGTTCCCAGGCTGGGGATTGTTGCCCAGACTACTTTTCCGCCGGAACGATTTGATGATATTGTTCAGGTATTAAAAACCAAAAGTCAGAATGTTAATATTCAGAAGACAATATGTATTGCCACTGAGCAAAGGCAACAGGCAGCAATTCTACTTGCGGCACAAGCTGATGTGATGGTGGTAGTGGGTGGTAAAAATAGTGCTAACACAAGTAAGCTTGCTGAGCTTTGTCGTATGGCTGGCAGCACTGTGTATCACATAGAAACGTCGGCTGAGCTAGAAGAGAAATGGTTCCGGGGTGTGAGAACGGCAGGAATAACCGCCGGGGCATCAACACCGGACTGGATTATTGAGGAGGTATACCAAAGAATGCAAGAGTTTGCTGCGATGTTGGATGATGATGTAAAAACGCTGGAACAAGGGAGCCTTGTAGAAGGAAAAGTTGTAGGTGTTAGGGAGGATGAAGTTTTTGTTGATATCGGTTATAAAGCCGAAGGAATAATTCCGTTAGCTGAATTGGCTTATCCTCAGCCGGAAAAAGCTGGTGATGTTGTTACAGAAGGGGACACTATAAAAGTTTATGTGATTGATGCCGATACTGTTGAAGGGACGGTTAAACTGTCAAAGGTTAAAGCTGATCAAATTCTCGCCTGGGATGAATTAGAGCAAGCTCTTGCGGATAAAAGACCGGTAGAGGGCAAGGTACTTGAAGCGATTAAGGGCGGTTTAGCTGTGGCTGTGCTTGGGGTAAGGGGATTTGTACCAGCGTCTCAGGCCGATATTAAATTTGTAGAAGACCTGACAGTATATGTTGGGCAGATATTAGAGTTTTTACCGCTGGAGGTTGACAGGGTCAAAAACCGAGTAGTGCTATCACGGCGAGCGATATTAGAAGAAGAACGCCGCGAGAAAGAAAAGGCGATTTTTTCCAGCCTTACGCCTGGTCAGGTTGTGAAAGGCAAGGTGCGACGACTGACTGATTTTGGAGCTTTTGTGGATATTGGCGGTATTGACGGTCTTATTCATATATCCGATCTGTCATGGCAACGGGTTAAGAAGCCGTCTGAGATTGTTAGTGTTGACGATGAAGTAGAAGTAGCGGTTTTAAAAGTTGATGCGGGAGAAAGAAGAATCTCTCTAAGTTTGAAAGCTATCCAACGCGATCCTTGGTTGGACGCTGTGGAAGTGCTAAAAGTGGGCAAGGTGGTCCAGGGAAAGGTAACAAAACTGTCAAAGTTCGGAGCGTTTGTGGAAGTCGCCAAAGGCGTGGAAGGTCTGGTTCATTTGTCAGAACTGGACGAGCGCCGAGTGACGCATGTTGAGGAAGTATTGTCAGTCGACCAAGTCGTGCCTGTAAAGGTTCTAAATATCGATTGCGAAAATAAACGAATTTCTCTCAGTATAGTGCAAGCTCGCCAGGAGGCTGAACGGGCCGAGTTTACTCCGTTCCTGGACAAAGACACTAAAGGACTTGGTTTCACTATTGGTGATAAACTGGGGCATTTGTTTAAACAAAAATGATTAAGGGGTTGTACTGAGTGCGGCAATCGAGAAAATTGGAGCACTTGAAATATACAATGGCGCTCAATGACGGGCCTGGAAACACCGGCTTCGAAGAATTTCATCTGGTACATAATTGTTTGCCTGATTTGGTTTGGGATGATGTCGATCTTAAAACAATGGTTGCCGGGGTAAAGATTAAGCATCCGGTAATAATAAACGCGATTACCGGCGGAGCCGCCGATGTTGCAATTGTCAATGAGCGACTTGCAGAGCTAGCCTGTCGATCCGGAGCGGCGATGGCGGTTGGCTCGCAATTTTCAGCTTTGGAAAATCCGGAAGTGTTGCATTCGTATGAAATTGTCAGGAAAGTCAACCCTAATGGAGTTATTTTTGCAAACCTAGGTGCCCATACCACTCCAGACCAGGCTAGACGGGCAGTGGAAATGATTGGGGCTTCGGCATTGCAGATTCATCTTAATGTTGCCCAGGAATTGATTATGCCAGAAGGTGACCGTGATTTCCGTGGTTACCTTGACAACATTGCTGCAATTGCTGCAGATTCTCAAGTTCCGGTTATTGTCAAGGAGGTCGGTTGCGGCATTGCTCTTGAACAGGCAAAAGCATTGGTGGATGCTGGAGTAAAAGCTGTAGATGCTGGCGGACGTGGAGGCACAAATTTTTTAGCTATTGAGGCGGCTAGAGGCAATAATGATTTGGCTGACGGTACATTAAATTGGGGTATTGGAACTGCAATAAGCGCGGTGGAAATAATGTCTGTTTTACCAGATAATGTGGATTTGATAGTGTCAGGTGGAATTCGCAGTTCCCTTGATGCAGTGAAAGCTCTAACTATTGGTGGGAGGGCTGTAGGCATCGCCGGGCCGGTGGTAAAAATGCTGAAAAAACATGGATTGGATATAGCCGAAGAATGGTTAAAATCATATCTCGATGAGATTAAACGGTATATGGTGCTGTTAGGGGCTGCTGAAATTCGCGATCTGTCCCGTGTTCCGTTGGTAATAACCGGCTTTAGCCGCGAATGGCTAAATGCTCGCGGTGTTGATATAGAAAAATATGTGGATCGACACTGATAGTACTTTATATATTGTGAAAAGAAGACATGGCTGTGGCCGTGTCTTTTTTGCATCTTTTTTTGCATGAGCGGGCAAGCTAAATTTCGAGTAGCATATTTCGTATTATGAGGTGAAAACTATGAGTATGCCTGTTGGAATGATTGTTTTGTTGGTTGTTGGTGTGTTGGTTTATTTTGGTGTAGCTCAAAGACTACTTGATCGAATGAGGTTAACGGACAAGCAGGCATTGCTGGTAATTGCAGCAATCATTGTTGGCAGTTTCATTAGTATTCCAGTTATGCGAACTCCTACTGCGCTCAATGTTAATGTCGGCGGGGCCATTATTCCGGCCGCATTGGCCATCTGGCTGATCTATAAAGCAGATGAAACAGCGGAAAGGGTGCGGGCTGTATTTGCAAGTCTCTTGGTAGCGGCGGTGGTTTTACTTGGTTCACGTTATTTGCCTTATGAACCTGAAACTATGTTTATGGATCCAAAGCTGATTTATGGTATTGCCGCCGGGTTGATCGCCTATATTGCTGGTCGTTCCAGGCGTAGTGCCTTCGTCGGAGGAGTTTTGGGAATTGTATTGAGTGATATTTTTCACTTTGTAACTATTCTTCGTGCCGGTATCCCTGGGACAACGTCTATCGGCGGTGCCGGTGCTTTCGATGTTGTGGTTATTGCTGGCATTGTTGCAGTAGCGGCGGCTGAACTTGTAGGGGAAACCCGTGAAAGACTTCAGGATGGTCCGGTATTGGGACCAAATCGGCCGGAGGGGTTGTATGAATTTAGTGAGGAGCTTGAGCCGGAAAAATATAAAAATCCTAAGAACGAGTCAGTAAGAGTGGTTTCAATAGATAAAAAATCGGAAAAAGACAGGGGAAAAAGAGGTGAAGAAGATGAATAAGCTGGTAGTATTTTTCCTGATTGTTATTATTGCGGTAGGTACATTTGGTGTGGTTCAGGCGCAGGAACGTAGTGATGGAGGATATTATACAATTGTTGATGAAACAGGGGCTTCGGTGTTTGTTACAGGTTGGAAAGTGCAAGTTGGCGATCAATGTCTTACTGAAAACAATCGGCGTTATGAAGTAGTCAGTGTTAACGGTGATGTGGCCGCAGCTAAATTTATTGGCGAAGTCGATATAAGTTTATATACTCCACATAAAGTTTCGGAAGAAGAAATTAGATTTGGTCAATTTTTTGGATCGAAATCAGCTAAAGCTGAGGGCAGTAAAGTAGCTCTTTACCATACACATGATGATGAATCTTATGTGCCAACAGATGGAAAAGAAAGCATTGTAGGAAATGGCGGCATATTAGATGTTGGTAATGCTTTTGCTTCCGCGCTTCAGACAAAAGGAATGCAGGTTATTCATTCTACGACGAAACATGACCCGCATGATGACATGGCATATGAACGTTCACGAAGGACGGTCTTGGATCTATTGAAGGAGCAGCCAGCAGCCATTTTCGATGTTCATCGTGATGCTGTTCCTCCTGAGGTTTATAAAGCAAATATTAATGGTGAAGACTGTACAAAGGTTCAGCTTGTAGTAGGTAAATATGGACCTACCGGCAAACAGATTGAGGACTATGCGTTGCAGCTAAAATCAGCTTCGGATCAACAACATCCTGGATTAGTAAAAGGGATATTTTTCGCTAAGGGTGGCGACTATAACCAGGATTTGCATCCTCGGTCAATGCTACTTGAAGTTGGCGCTCATACTAATGATCGTGCATCAGCGGAACGAGGAATAGCTCTATTTGCAGATGCTGTGCCGACCGTTCTCGGACAGACTTCCGGCACACCTGGTACTCCCAGTGGGACAACTGGATTTGGTACATCTGGTGCAGGGCCTTCAGGATCGAGTAAAGCTAGTGCTTGGATTATAGGATTATTGATTGTTGGCATCGCTGTATTTTTGTTCATTAGTACCGGTAGTTTCAAAGAAGCTAAGGCTAAGATAAGGCAATTTGGTACATCAGAATTTGCCAATTTCTTTGGTCCCCAAAAGAGGGAAAGCAGCAAAAAAGACCCTTGGCGAGATGACGACGACAAGAATAAATTATGATAACCATTTATCATGGCCGAAGACAATATTGGCCGCTTATTGCTTGCTTGGTGCATCTAATGCACAATACGAATTTTGAATTATCGGTATATGAGAAATTAAGTGCAGATTGGTGGAAGAAGTCGTTTATTGCCATGGGTTCAGACGATAAAGGCAATGCCGTCTGCTGCCTAGCGCATGGCGCTTATCGCTGTCTTTATCGTCGGGCTTTGGCAGGAATGGCTGCTGTTTTCGGGTTAGATATAGTTTTTTGTGATATTGATTATTTACTATACCAAAAATTAAATAATACAAGGTTTATGCTGGCGTTCGTGGTAATAGCCAGTTATTTGCCACGGTTTTTGTGGAAAATAACCAGCCGAATAATAATTAGTACTTTAATACCGGCTATCATCTGCAACCAGGAGGAGTTGCGCTGAATATTATTTATTATTGTTTTGCAGGCGCTCATGCGTCGGTTGTCGCTGCAGCGATTCATTGCGGGAAACTTCCCTCTGACCGAGTTCCGTCGCAGAACGAATTTTTGGCTGTGCCATTTTATGATCGAACTTTGCCAGAGCTAATCGGTCAACCATATTTAATGGGGTTGGATGAAAGTGGTAATAGAGTATACTTCATGGGGATGTGGAATCAGCGTCAGGCAATCACCACTGCGCTCTGGAGATTTTTAGATGCGGCCGGGGTGGAAAAAAGCCAATATCTATTTCAGGATGCATTTCCTTTAATTAATTTTTCAACAAAAATAGGGGGGATACTGTCGAAACGTTGTCGAATGCCTGAACTAGGACGGCGGATTACGGTGTGGGGCATAAAGCGGCGTTATCGATATTTTATAGCCTTAGTTGGAGAAGTTAAACAGCGGCTGGAGTGATGTTTCTTCATCACTCCTTATTTTATTTGCAGGAAAAAAATGCGAAAAACGGAATACTAAGTATTCAGGGGTGAGAAAAAATTGATTTCTAGAGGAATTATCACACAGGTTGCTGCTGACAGTATTGCTGCTGAGCTTGGGTTAATAGCGGGTGACGCAATAGTCGCTGTTAATGGCAACCCGGTCAGTGATATAATTGATTTGAGTTTTGCACTTGCTGATGAGTTTGTCGAACTAGTGGTGCAAAAAGCGGGCGGAGAAGAAGAAGTTTATGAAATTGAAAAAGATTATGACGAAGACTTGGGTATTGAATTTGAGAACGCGGTATTTGATAAAGTACGACAATGCGCCAATCGTTGTATGTTTTGTTTTGTTGACCAGATGCCTAGTGGCATGAGGGATAGCTTGTATATTAAGGATGATGATTACCGTTTATCTTTTCTTTACGGCAATTTTATCACCCTCACCAATATCGGCGTAAAAGATCTAGAACGTATTAACAGGTTGCATTTATCGCCACTTTATGTATCTGTTCATACAACCGACGGCGGAGCGCGGGCAAAGATATTAGGCAATTCCAAGGCTGCTAATATTATGGAACAGATTAGGCTTTTGATCGAAAATGGAGTAGAGCTGCATACGCAGGTGGTGCTTTGTCCTGGTGTAAATGATGGTGCTATGCTTGATAAAACTATTTCTGATCTGTATGGGTTTAGCCCCGGTGTTCTTTCTTTAGCCATCGTGCCTGTGGGGCTTACGCGTTATCGGGAGAATTGTCCCACATTGGATAGTTTTACCCCTGATATGGCTCGAGGCGTTATTGATACTGTGTCTGCTTGGCAAGAGCGTTGTCGCACCGAGACTGGTAAATCATTTGTCTATCTTTCTGATGAATTTTATTTGGCTAGTGGGCAACCTATTCCTGAGTATAATAATTATGATGGTTTTCCTCAACTTGAGAATGGTATCGGCCTTGTCCGTAACTTTTTAACAGAGTGGCAAAATAATGATTTTTTTAGTGCTTACTATGATGAGCCCTGCTATTTGGATGTAGTTTGTGGTGTTTCTGGGGCGAAAATTCTTGAGCCGCTGTTGGCGGAGCTAAGTGTTACTAACCTTATTATTAGACTGGTACCGGTGGAAAATTCGTTTTTTGGTTCAAAGATTACGGTCACTGGGCTGCTAACCGGAAGGGATATTATTACTGCCCTAAAAGCGCTTGATGGCTCACGCAGCGGTGTTATCGTGCCAGGTATAGCCTTACGCAAGGGAGAAAGAATCTTTTTGGATGGTGTGACTGTGGAGGACGTTGCTGATAATTTGGATGTACCTGTAGAAATTGCATATTTTGCTGCTGATCTGGGGCTGCTGTTGGCGGACTGGAAGCATAAGCGGAATGATTATTGAAATACAGAAAAAAGGGGATTTATGATGAGTAAACCGATCGTAGCAATTGTCGGACGGCCTAATGTAGGCAAATCCACGTTGTTTAACCGAGTAGCCAAAAAACGGGTTTCAATTGTTGAGGATATAGCCGGAGTTACTAGAGACCGGATATATATCGATGCCGAGTGGCTTAATCATGAGTTTACAATGATTGATACTGGCGGCATTGAACTAGAGTCTACAGATAAAATTCTTGTTGCTATGCGTCATCAAGCGCAAATTGCGATTGATGAAGCGGATGTAATTATTTTTATTGTTGATGCAAAGACTGGGCTTACTAGTGCCGATGAAGAAGTGGCTAATATTCTTCGCAATGCGCGAAAACCGGTTGTATTGGCTGTAAACAAGGTCGATAGCTTCAAAGATAATAATGAGATATATGAGTTCTATAATTTAGGATTAGGTGAACCTGTAGGGATTTCCGCGGCAAACGCTTTAGGGCTGGGGGATATGTTGGATGAGGTTATAGCGGCATTTCCAGAAGATACAGCTGAGGAGGCAGAAGAAGATTTAATTAAGGTGGCATTTATTGGTCGCCCAAATGTTGGAAAATCATCGCTTGTTAATGCTATGCTGGGAGAAGAGCGGGTTATTGTCAGCGATGTACCAGGAACAACTAGAGATGCCATTGATACATTTTTTACAAAAGACGATAATCGATTTATTCTTATTGATACTGCAGGGATGCGACGCAAGGCTAAAATTGATCAGCCGGTGGAACGGTATAGTGTTATTCGATCGCTTCGGGCGGTTGATCGAGCGGACGTGGTTCTAATGTTGATCGATGCTGTTGACGGTGTTACCGAACAAGATAAAAAGATCGCCGGATATGCTCATGAAGCTGGAAGGGCGATTGTGATTGTGATTAATAAGTGGGATCTGGTGGAGAAAGATAGTAAGACAACACTTCGTTATACCGAGATTATCCGTAGTGAGCTTGGCTTTATGCAGTATGCACCCGTGGTATTCATCTCGGCATTAACCAAGCAACGAGTGCCTAGAGTCACTGAACTGGTGAAATATGTTGCGGAGCAGCATTCTATGCGGGTATCAACCAGCGTGCTTAACCAAGTTATCGAGGATGCGACAGCGATTAATCCACCGCCTTCGGATAGAGGACGCAAGCTCAAGGTTTATTATGCTACTCAGCCTAGTGTAAAACCACCTACGTTCGTCCTTTTTGTTAATGATGCAGAGTTAATGCATTTTTCGTATTTGCGTTATCTGGAAAATAAGCTGCGTGAAGCTTTCGGGTTTGAAGGGACGCCACTTAAGTTGGTTGTGCGCGGTCGTAAGGACGAGGAATAAGGGCTAAAAGCGACTAGAGAGGTAGGAAAAAATGAATTTCGTAATAACAGCCGTTTTAAGCTATCTTATCGGATCAATCCCTAATGGATTAATCATCGGCAAATTGCTCAAAGGGGTGGACATTCGTCAGTTTGGCAGCAAAAATATTGGCGCAACTAACGCCTATCGGGTTTTGGGGCCGTGGCCAGGTTTTTGGGTTTTGGTTACCGATATCTTAAAAGGGATTATTGCGGTATTGATCGGCCGTTTGTATATTGGTACGTCGGTCGGGGAACTGACTGGAGCGATTTTTGCTATTACCGGTCATAATTGGCCAGTGTTTCTGGGGTTTAAAGGCGGCCGTGGAGTTGCAACAGCGCTAGGGGTTATTCTAGTATTAATGCCAAGAGAGACTGCGATTATATTTATTGTTTGGGTTTTTATTGTTGCAGTAACCCGCTATGTTTCACTGGCATCTATTGTCGGCGCTCTTATTGCGCCACTACTTATTTGGTTGTTTGGTGAGCAGCGCGAATTTTTAATTTTTGGCATTATTGCTGCGATTTTTGTTATTTTCCGTCATAAGGCAAATATTAAACGGCTTTTAAAAGGCGAAGAACTTAAAATAAAATCCCCAAGTGCGACTGGCGGAACAAAGGAGAAGTGAATAGAGTGAAGATAGCTGTTATTGGCGCCGGTAGTTGGGGTACTGCTATTGCCGGAATGTTGGGGCAGAAGCATGATAATGTAGTATTATGGGCACGAAATTCTGCACTGATTGAAAAGATGACTATGAGCCGGGAAAATGCGGCGTATTTGCCTGGCGTAAAATTGGCCGATACTGTTAATTTTACTGATGACTTATGTGCAGCTGCGGCTGGGGCTGAATTAGTTATACTTGTTACTCCATCTCATGGCTTACGGGAAACGGCTTCTCGTTTGGCTAGTATCCTTGCTAAAGAAACTATTATTGTTACAGCTACAAAGGGATTAGAGATTGGGACGCTTAAGCGTATGTCTGAAGTAGTAGCTGAGGAAATTCCCTTTTTGGCGAATAAAATAGCGGCTCTTTCTGGGCCGAACCATGCTGAGGAAGTTGGCTTTAAGCAGCCTAGTGCTACTGTAGTAGCTTCACCTTGGCGTAAGGTAGCAGAAATAGTGCAAGACGCGTTTATTTCGTCTTATTTTAGGGTATACACCAATCCTGATATTGTTGGCGTCGAACTAGGGGGAGCTCTCAAAAATATTATCGCTTTAGGGGCTGGCGCTTGTGAAGGCTTAGGATTTGGCGATAATGCCAAATCAGCGCTTATAACTCGGGGATTGGCGGAAATCACCAGACTCGGAATGGCAATGGCGGCTAAACCATTGACTTTTGCAGGGTTATCCGGTATTGGGGATCTTATTGTTACTTGTACCAGTTGTCATAGCCGTAATCATCGTGCTGGTCTTCTTTTGGCTGAAGGCAAGACGGTAGAAGAAATTCAATCAGCAACTAACATGGTTGTTGAAGGTATAAGATCGACTATGGCGGCATATGAACTGGCTAAACGTTATGGAGTTGAGATGCCGATTACACAAGAAATTTACCGGGTGCTATATGAAAATGCCGATCCCAAAGAAGCAGTAAGCCAGTTAATGTCTCGCGGGCGTACACATGAGAACGAAGAAGTTGCTATTATTGATAATTGGCTATAATTTTATTAAAATTGAAAAAAGAGATTAACTTTCGATTGTTGCATATGTCCAAAAAGACCTGGCTGAGGCCAGGTCTTTTTGCATAATTGTAATATTATCTGCGGCATGTAAT